>DOOK01000114.1:8751-9432 GCA_003512805.1 Erwinia sp.
AACCAGCCCGCCGTTAACGAAGGTGGGATCCAGGCCGCCTTCTGCATAAATGCTGGAAACCATAGCCGTGGTCGTGGTTTTCCCGTGCGTTCCGGCAACGGCAATGCCGTGACGGAAGCGCATCAGCTCGGCCAGCATTTCCGCACGACGGATCACTGGAATGCGGGCTTCACGCGCCGCGATGATTTCCGGGTTGTCCTGCGAAACCGCTGTCGATACCACCACCACGCTGGCGTCGCTGACGTTTTCCGGGCGATGGTTAAAATAGATAGTCGCGCCAAGCGCGCTCAGATGCTGCGTGACGGCATTCGGTGCCAGATCGGAACCGCTGATTTCATAGCCTTCGTTGGCCAACACTTCGGCAATACCGCCCATGCCGGCACCGCCGATGCCAACAAAGTGAATGTGCCGGACGCGACGCATCTCGGGCACGATAGAACGCAGTTTCGCCAGTTGTTGTGTATTCATCTCTTTCTGCCTGTCGGTGCCTGTTAGCACCCTGTTCCGGGACAAGTTCTGCCCTGTGCTTAGCGCGCCGCTTTGCTGACTTCAGCTGCAACACGCTCGGTCGCATCCGGGATCGCTACGGCACGGGCCTTCGCCGCCATCGCCATTAGCGTAGGGCGATCCCATGCGGCGAGCGTCTGCGCCACAGTGTCAGCCGTAAACTGCGGCTGCTCG
>DOOK01000114.1:9581-21843 GCA_003512805.1 Erwinia sp.
CTGCTCGTAAATTTTTGCCGCGCCCGCTTTTTCCAGCGGTAGCGCGTTCCAGTACTGCTGGCGATCTTTATGCTGAAACGGCACGAAGATCGCCGGTAAGCCTGCGGCAGCAACTTCACTGACCGTCAGCGCGCCGGAGCGGCAAACAATGACGTCCGCCCAGGCGTAGGCCGCCGCCATATCATCAATAAATTCGGTCACTTTGTGCTGCGTCTGGCCGACCTCGCGGTAGGCGTCGTTAACTTCAGCCAGGGCGCCTTTCCCTGTCTGGTGCCACAACGTGATGCTGTCGCCCAACTTCGCCGCCACCTGCGGCAGCGTTTGATTCAGGACGCGTGCGCCCTGGCTGCCGCCAATGACCAGTACCCGAACCGGCCCGCTGCGATTGGCCATGCGTTCAGCAGGCAACGGCAGGGCAAGCACGTCCGTCCGCACCGGGTTGCCCACCACATCCGCATCGGGAAACGCGCCGGGAAATGCCTGCATCACTTTTTTGGCGATTTTTGCCAGCCACTTGTTGGTCAGGCCAGCGATGCCGTTTTGTTCATGCAGCACCACCGGAATACCGCAGCTCCACGCCGCCAGTCCGCCAGGCCCGGAAACATAACCGCCCATGCCCAATACTACATCCGGCCGGTAAGCCTTCATGATCGCACGGGCCTGGCGTACGGCGTTGAAAATGCGCAGCGGCGCGGCCAGCTGTGCCTTCAGACCTTTGCCGCGCAGGCCGCTGATGCGAATAAAATCGATGTCGATACCGTGTTTTGGCACCAGATCGGCTTCCATACGGTCAGCCGTGCCGAGCCAGCGCACCTGCCAGCCCTGCGCCATCAGATGGTGCGCGACCGCCAGGCCCGGGAAAACGTGTCCTCCGGTGCCGCCAGCCATAACCATCAGTCGCTTCCCTTTCATCGACTACCTCGCGTAAACGCCTGGGCTTTTGCCAGACGCGTTTCATAATCTATGCGTAACAAAAATACGATGGCGGTGGACATAATTATCAGGCTGGAGCCGCCATAACTGATCAACGGCAGCGTCAGGCCTTTGGTCGGCAGCATCCCCGCTGCCGCGCCCACATTCACCAATGCCTGGAAGCTGAACCAGACGCCGATAGAGCAGCCCAGAAAACCGGCGAAGCGCTGGTCAAGTTCCAGCGCGCGGCGTCCAATAGACATCGCGCGAAAAGCGACGAAGAATACCATTAACAGCGCTAAAACCACACCGATATAACCCAGCTCTTCACCGATAATCGAGAAGATAAAGTCGGTATGCGCTTCCGGTAAATATTCCAGCTTTTGCACCGAGTTGCCCAATCCCTGCCCCCAGAATTCGCCGCGGCCAAACGCCATCAGCGACTGGGTCAGCTGGTAGCCGCTGCCGAAAGGATCTTCCCACGGATTCCAGAAAGAGGTAACGCGTCGCATACGGTAAGGTTCGGCAACAATCAGCAGGCAAACGGCGAAAATACCGGAGCCGATAATGGCCAGAAATTGCCATAATTTTGCGCCTGCCAGGAACAACATCGCCAGCGTGGTCACAAACAGCACTACCACGGTGCCCAAATCGGGCTGTGCCAGCAGCAGAACCGCCAGCACTACCATCACGCCCATCGGCTTACAGAAGCCCCAAAAGTTGTTGCGCACTTCCTCTACCTTGCGCACCAGATAGCTGGCGAGGTAGCAAAAAAGTGAAAGCTTGGAGAGTTCTGCAGGCTGGATACGCAGCGGGCCCAGCGCGATCCAGCGCGAGGCACCGTTTACCGAGCTGCCCACCACCAGTACGATCAGCAGCATCACCACCGTGACCAGTAGCATGATGTTGCTGTAGCGCTGCCAGAAAGCCATCGGTACGCGTAGCGTAACCAGCCCGATGCCGAATGCCAGCACGATGTAAAACGCGTCGCGCTTGGCGAAGTAAAAAGGATCGTCCGACAGACGCTGGCCTACCGGCATCGAGGCCGACGTCACCATCACGAAGCCAATAATCGCCAGGCCTATGGTCAGCCACAGCAGCGTACGATCGTAAAGCACCATGCTGCTGGCATCGCTCTCGCGCGGCCCCATCACCCACTCTTTCAGGCGTTCTGACAGCCAGCTGGCAACGCTTAAACCCGGAACACGCATCAGCCCAGCTCCTTTGCCAGTCGAGTAAACACGTCGCCGCGCTGCTCAAAGTTTTTAAATTGATCCAGGCTCGCACAGGCTGGCGACAGCAGCACCATATCACCCGGCTTCGCTTGAGCCGCGATCTGCTGCATAGCTTCCTGCAGGGTTTTAGTCTGCTCTGCTTTTTCCGGGCGCAGTGTCGCCAGCGCGGCCGCATCCCGCCCAAAGCAGTACATTCTGATGTTATCGCCCTGTAAATAGCGCGCCAGCGGGCTGAAGTCGGCGGATTTGCCGTCGCCCCCCAGCAGTAGCCAGAGCGTGCCCTGCACGTCAAGGCCGTTCAACGCCGCTTCGGTGCTGCCCACGTTGGTCGCTTTGGAATCGTTGATCCAGCGGATGCCGTTACGCTCGTGCGCCAGCTGGAAACGGTGCGCCAGCCCGGTAAAAGTCGTCAGCGCTTTCAGGCTGGAGGCGCGGGGCAACCCGACCGCGTCAGCCAGCGCGAGCGCGGCCAGGGCATTGGTGAAGTTATGCTGCCCGACCAGCGTCATCTCGCCGGTATTTAATACTTTCTCGCCTTTCACCCGCAGCCAGGTACTGCCCTGTTGGCGCGTCAGATGATAGTCGCCGACGTCTACCCCAAAACTAATACAGCGTTTATCAACGCCGCGTACTGGCATGGTCATGGCGTCGTCCGCGTTCACAATGCAGACGCCAGCCTGCTCATAAACGCGCAGCTTGGCCGCACGATACTGCTGCATTCCGAACGGATAGCGATCCATATGGTCTTCCGTCACGTTCAGAATGGTCGCCGCGGCCGCTTTCAGGCTGTGGGTCGTTTCCAGCTGGAAACTGGAAAGTTCCAGCACGTAGAGTTGTACAGGCTTATCCAGCAGCATCAGGGCGGGAAGACCGATATTGCCCCCCACGCCGACCTGCCAGCCTGCCGCTTTAGCCATCTCGCCCACCAGCGTGGTCACGGTACTTTTACCGTTCGAGCCGGTAATCGCCACGATCGGTGCCTGCGCCTCGCGGCAAAACAGTTCGATGTCGCCTACGATCTCTACGCCTGCTTTCGCCGCCGCCGTCAGTGAAGGATGCGACAGCGCGAGGCCGGGGCTGGCAACAATCAGATCGGCGCTCTGTAGCCAGTCGTCATTCAGCGACCCGAGCCAGCGTTCAACGCCCGCCGGCAGCTTTTCCAGGCCCGGCGGCACAAGGCGGGTATCCATGACGCGCGGCGTGACGCCGCGTGCTAAAAAGAAGTCAACGCATGACTGTCCGGTCAGCCCCAGACCGATGATGACAACTTTTTTACCCAGGTAATCAGCCATTATTACCGCACCTTCAGCGTCGCCAGGCCAATCAGCACCAGCATCAGTGAAATGATCCAGAAACGAACAATAACGCGCGGTTCCGGCCAGCCTTTGAGTTCGTAATGGTGATGAATCGGCGCCATGCGGAAAATCCGCTGGCCGCGCAGCTTGAATGACCCCACCTGGAGGATCACCGACAGGGTTTCCACGACGAACACGCCGCCCATGATGACCAGCAGAAACTCCTGGCGCAGCAGCACGGCGATGGTGCCCAGCGCGCCGCCCAGCGCCAGCGATCCGACGTCACCCATAAAGACCTGCGCCGGATAGGTGTTAAACCATAAGAAGCCCAGACCAGCCCCGACGATGGCCGTACAGACAATCACCAGCTCGCCAGCATGGCGCAAATAGGGAATATGCAGATAGTTAGCGAAGTTCATGTTACCGGTGGCCCAGGCAACCAGCGCGAAGCCGGCGGCGACAAAAACGGTAGGCATAATCGCCAGGCCATCCAGCCCGTCGGTCAGGTTTACCGCATTGCCGGTGCCGACGATCACGAAGTAGGCCAGCACCACGTAAAACAGGCCCAGCTGCGGCATGATGTCCTTGAAGAACGGCACCACCAGCTGCGTCGCTGGCGTGCCCTTCCCGGTGGCATAGAGCGTAAAAGCGACGCCCAACGAAATCACCGACATCCAGAAATATTTCCAGCGAGCGATCAGCCCTTTGGTATCTTTACGCACCACTTTGCGGTAGCCATCCACAAAACCAATAATGCCAAAGCCCACCAGCACGACCAGCACGCACCAGACGTAAGGGTTGGATGGATAGGCCCACATCAGCACCGACACGGTAATGGAGAACAAAATCATGATGCCGCCCATCGTCGGCGTGCCGCGCTTGCTGAAGTGTGATTCCGGGCCGTCGTTGCGAACAACCTGACCAAAGGACATCTCCTGCAGGCGGGCGATCATACGCGGCCCCATCCACAGAGAGATAAACAGAGCGGTCAGCAGGCTGACGATGGCGCGAAACGTCAGATAAGAAAAGACGTTAAAGCCTGAATAAAAAGCGACCAGATGTTCGGCCAGCCAGACTAGCATGTTCCTTTCTCCTGTAAGCTCTGTACTACCTGCTCCATGGCGGCACTACGTGAACCTTTGACTAAAATGGTGATCGTTGGCTGTTCCGCCAGCAGTATTTGCAGACGCGCCGTGACGGCAGCCTTATCGGTAAAATGTTCGCCCACGCCGCTGGCTTCGCTGATAAAGCGGCTTAAGCCGCCTACGCTAAGCACTTTGTCCACGCCAGCGCGGCGCGCCGCCTCGCCGACTTCGCGATGGCACGCTTCGGCTTCTTCGCCTAACTCCGCCATATCGCCAGTCACCATGACGCGGTAGCCTGGCATGTCCGCCAGCACCTGGGCCGCAGCGGTCATTGAGCCAACATTGGCGTTGTAGCTGTCGTCCAGCAGCAGCTGATTTTCTCCCAGCAGGATTGGGAAAAGGCGGCCCGGCACGGCTTCAAGTTTGCTCAGCCCCAGCTGGATCGCCTCAAGTGAAGCGCCTACAGAGAGGGCCAGAGCGGCGGCGGCCAGCGCATTAGCGATATTGTGGCGTCCCGGCAACGGCAGCTGAACAGCTACGCGACCCGCGGGCGTCTGCATCATAAAATGCGTTCCCGCGCTGGTAATCTGAATGTCGCTGGCAGAAAAATCGCTTTCTGCCTGTGGCTGAGCGGAGAAGCGCCACACCGTTTTGCCCTCCAGCATCGGCTGCCAGTTAGTCAGGTCATTGCTGTCGACGTTCAAAATGGCGGTACCGTTATCCGGCAGCCCCTGAAAAATTTCACCCTTGGCTTTAGCCACGCCCGCCAGCGAGCCGAATCCTTCCAGGTGGGCGGCCGCCAGATTGTTGACCAGCGCCGTTTCCGGTTGGACCAGGCTGGTGGTCCAGGCGATTTCGCCCTGATGGTTGGCCCCCAGTTCAATCACCGCAAACTGGTGCTTCGCGGTCAGACGCAGCAGCGTCAGTGGGACGCCGATATCATTATTAAGATTGCCGGCGGTATAAAGCGTTTCGCCGCACTGGCGCAGAATGGCAGCGGTCATCTCTTTTACCGACGTTTTGCCGGAAGAGCCGGTCAGCGCCACCACGCGCGCCGTGGATTGCTGGCGAACCCAGCCAGCCAGCTGGCCCAGCGCCACGCGCGTATCGGCCACGATCACCTGCGGCACGGCAACAGGTAAGTGCTTACTGACTAACAGAGCCGACGAACCGGCGGCTATTGCCTCACCGACCAGCTCGTGCGCGTCAAAGCGCTCGCCCTTCAGCGCGATAAACAGGCAGCCAGCACTGACCTTACGCGTATCGGTAGTCACCTCACTAAAGGTAAGGTCACTGCCCACTACTTCGCCATCGGTAATGTCCGCCAGCTTCTGCAAAGAGAGTGCGATCATGCCATCACCCCCAACAGACGCGCCACGGTTTCACGGTCGGAATAGTCCAGCCGACGATTGCCAACAATTTGATAATCTTCATGGCCTTTACCGGCAATCAGCACGATATCCTCTTCTTTAGCCTGCATGATGGCGTTAGTGACCGCTTGCGCTCGCCCGGCTACCACGCGGGCGCGGCCCGGATCGAGCAGGCCGGTCAGGATGTCGGCCACGATAGCGGCAGGATCTTCACTGCGCGGGTTATCGTCGGTTACCACCACCACATCGGAAAACTGTTCGGCAATGGCGCCCATGAGCGGACGCTTACCTTTGTCGCGATCGCCGCCGCAGCCGAAGACGCACCACAGCTTGCCCTTACAGTGCAGGCGAGCGGCTTCCAACGCTTTTTCCAGCGCGTCGGGCGTATGGGCATAATCAACGACAACCGTTGGCTTCGCAGTGGCGCTAAAGACTTCCATGCGGCCGGTAACCGGCTGCAGACGATTGCCCGTTGCCACCAGTTCGCTGAGCGGATAGCCCAGCGCCAGCAGCGTGGCCAGCGCGACCAGCAGGTTGCTGACGTTAAACGCGCCCATCAGACGGCTCTCCAGCTCGCCGCCGCCCCAACTAGAGTCGAAGCGGATAACCGCGCCGTTATCGTGATAACGCACGTCCGTCGCTTTCAGCCAGCGGCCATGGCAGCCCGGCGCCAGATTGTTTTCCAGCGTCACCGCGACCGCATCCGGCAGCCTTGCCAGCCAGCGGCGTCCCGTCTCGTCGTCGGCATTGATAATGGCCTGACCGACCAGGTGTTCGGAAAAAAGCAGCCACTTGGCGGACTCATAGCGCGCCATATCGCCATGGTAATCCAGATGATCGCGGCTGAGATTGGTAAAGGCAGCGGCGGCAAAAGGCAATGCCGCCACACGATGCTGTACCAGACCGTGCGAGGAAACCTCCATCGCGGCCACCGTAGCGCCCTGCTCCACCAGTGAAGCCAGCGTCTGCTGTACTTCTACTGCCGAGCCGGTAGTGTTTTCAACCGGCGCCAGGTGACCGTAAAGGCCATTGCCAACGGTCCCCATTACCGCGCCGGTTTCGCCCAGCAGCTGCGCCCATTGCGCCAGCAGCTGGGTCGTGGTGGTTTTGCCGTTGGTGCCGGTCACGCCAATCAGACGCAGCTTCTCGCCCGGCTGCTGATAAAAGCGACCGGCGAGCGCCGAAAGGCGCTGGCTCAACTGTGCCAGATAAATCACCGGTACGCCGTGTACGGTAGTGACGTCGCCATCTTCCGCTTCGCCTTCCGCTTCGGCGATAATCGCCGCCACGCCCTGGGCAATGGCCTGCGGAATAAAACGGCGGCCGTCTGCCGCATGGCCTTTTACGGCGACAAAAAGGTCGCCAGACGCCGCAAGGCGGCTGTCCAGAATCATTTCACGCAGCGGCAGCGCAGGTGCGCCAGGCACCCACGGCGCCAGTAAGTCGTGCAGATTACGATCTGTCACTTGATCCCTCACTTATTGTCTACCAGTTCGTTTTTCTCAACGACCGGTAGCGCATCAGGTTCAATATTCATGGTGCGCAACACACCGCCCATAATGGCGCCAAACACCGGAGCCGAAACCGCACCACCGTAATATTTACCGGCCTGGGGATCGTTGATCACCACAACCAGGGCAAAACGGGGACGGCTCGCCGGCGCCACGCCGGCGGTGTAAGCGATATATTTGTTGACGTAGCGTCCGTCCGGCCCGACTTTTTTCGCCGTACCGGTTTTAATGGCGATGCGGTAACCTTTGATGGCCGCTTTCACGCCACCGCCACCGGGCAGCGCCACGCTCTCCATCATATGCATGACGGTGCGAACCACTTCTTCAGAGAAAACGCGCTGTCCGCCCACCGGCGGATCGACTTTGGTAATCGACAGCGGGCGATACAGGCCGTAGCTGCCAATCGTGGCGTAGACTCGCGCTAACTGTAACGGTGTTACCATCAGCCCGTAGCCAAATGAGAAGGTGGCCCTCTCTATGTCAGACCACCGTTGTTTTTGGGGATATAAGCCACTACTTTCTCCGACCAGTCCCAGATTGGTCGCTTTACCCAGTCCAAAGTGCGAGTAGGTTTCTACCAGCGCCGAGGACGGCATCGCTAACGCCAGCCTGGAAACGCCGACGTTACTCGATTTTTGCAAAACGCCGGTCAGCGTCAGCTCGTTATAGCGGGCCACATCTTTGATTTCATGGCCATTAATACGGTAAGGCACCGTATTCAGTACGCTGTTTTCCCGCACCACGCCGCGCTGTAATGCGGTCATGACCACCATCGGCTTGACGGTGGAACCCGGCTCGAAAATATCGGTAATGGCGCGGTTTCGCATCACGTCTTTGGTCACGCCGGACAGGTTGTTCGGGTTATAAGCCGGGCTATTAGCCATAGCCAGCACTTCACCCGTGTTGACATCCACCAGCACGGCGGTGCCTGATTCCGCTTTATTAAAGGCGACGGCATTATTCAACTCGCGATAGACCAGCGCCTGCAGGCGTTCATCAATACTCAGCGCCAGATTATGCGCTGCCCGGCTGTCTACAGAAGAGATGTCCTCAATCACGCGACCATGGCGGTCTTTGCGCACCGTTCGTTCGCCCGGCTCGCCCGTCAGCCATTTATCAAAACTCTTTTCGACGCCTTCAATCCCCTGTCCATCAATATTGGTAAAGCCGATCAGATGTGATGTGACCTGCCCTGCCGGATAATAGCGACGCGACTCCTCCCGTAAAAAAACACCGGGAAGCTTGAGCTTTTTGATGTAGTCGCCGATGGCCGGATTGACCTGACGCGCCAGATAGACAAAGCGCCCTTTGGGATTGACGTTAACGCGAGCCGCCAGCTGATCCAGCGGAATGGAAAGCGCATCAGAAAGCGCCTGCCAGCGGCTATCCAATGTGATGCCGCCTTTGGCATGCAGCTCTTTAGGATCGACCCAGATAGCATTGACCGGCACGCTGACGGCCAATGGACGGCCGGCACGATCGGTAATCATGCCGCGAGAGGTCGGGACGGCCTGAACGCGCAGCGAGCGCATATCGCCTTCCCGCACCAGCTTATCCGGATTGATTACCTGCAGATAAGCCATCCGCGCCAGCAGTCCGCCCAGCGCGAGTAAAATACAGCCGCACAACAACGCAAAACGCCAGCTGACAAAGCTGGCCTGATCTTCCTGACGTTTTGTCTTAAGCGTCTTAACTGCGGCTTTCATTTATGCCCTTATGGCTGTACCACAATATTTTCCTGCGAAGGATCAACATGCTGCATCTGCAGTTTTTCCATCGCCGTCCTTTCAACACGACTGTGATCGCCCAGCGCATTTTCTTCCAGAATGAGATTGCGCCATTCGATATCCAGCGCGTCGCGTTCCAGCACCAGCTGCTCGCGCTGCGCGGTGAGCAGGCGGGTTTTATGCGCCGTGGTCACCACCAGCACGGCAGAAACCAGCACGGCGACAGCCAGAATCAGCGGAATTTTGCCATGGCGTAAAAGATCGCCTGCAATCACGCCGGGTAAACTGTGTCGCTCGTTGCCAATCATGCGTCTGTTCTCTCAGCAATACGTAATACGGAGCTGCGCGCACGCGGGTTTTCCGCCACTTCCGCTTCACCCGGCATCATTTTGCCCAGCGCTTTTAGCTGACGACCGCCGAGTTTATTCAGCTGCTCTTCCGTCATCGGAATACCAGCCGGCACCTGGGGGCCGCGGCTCTGCTCGCGCATAAAGCGTTTGACGATGCGATCTTCCAACGAGTGGAAACTGATTACCGACAGGCGACCTTGCGGGGCCAGAGCGGAAAGTGCGCCTTTCAGCGCTTTTTCAATCTCTTCCAGCTCGCTGTTCACCCAGATGCGAATAGCCTGGAAGCTGCGCGTGGCCGGATGCTTGAACTTATCTTTTACCGGCGTAGCGGCATAAATAACGTCCGCCAGCTCTTTGGTGCGGGTCATGGGCTGCTCGCGGTTACGCTCCACGATGGCGCGCGCGATACGCTTTGCGAAGCGCTCTTCACCAAACGTTTTCAGCACGAAGACGATATCGCTCTCTTCTGCCTGAAGCAGCCATTGCGCAGCGGACAACCCTTTGGTCGGATCCATGCGCATATCCAGCGGGCCGTCACGCATAAACGAAAAGCCACGTTCGGCATCATCCAGCTGTGGCGAAGAGACGCCCAGATCCAGCAGGATCCCGTCGATGCGGCCCGTCAGTTCACGCGCGTCGACGTACTCCGCCAGCGCAGAGAAAGGCCCATGAATAATGGTAAAGCGCGGGTCGGTAATGGCGGCGGCGGCGGCAATAGCCTGCGGATCGCGGTCAATGGCGTAAAGACGCCCCTGTTCACCCAGCGCGGAGAGGATCAGCCGGGAATGCCCGCCTCGTCCAAAAGTGCCATCAATGTAAATGCCGTCTGGCTTGATATTGAGGCCGTTAACCGCCTCGTCCAGCAGCACCGTGGTGTGTTTAAAATTTTCCTGCATAGCTATAATGACAAGTCCTGCAAGCGCTCAGATAGTGGTTCCTGAGACGACTGCTCCGCGTCAATATCCTCCCTGACTTGTTGATACCAGGTCTGTTCATCCCACAGCTCAAACTTGTTAAACTGTCCAACCAGCATCACTTCTTTGGTCAGATTCGCATGCTGACGGAGCGTGCCCGCAATCAGCAAACGGCCTGCATTATCCATCTGGCATTCGCTGGCATGGCCAAGCAACAGACGCTGAATACGGCGCTCTACCGGGTTCATGCTCGATAAGCGAGCCAGCTTACGTTCAATAATTTCCCATTCAGGCAGGGTGTAAAGCAGCAGGCAGGGCTGGTGGAGGTCAATAGTACACACCATTTGCCCCTGAGATTCCCCGATCAGCGTTTCACGGTAACGCGTGGGCATAGCCAGGCGCCCTTTGCCGTCGAGATTGACTAACGTTGCTCCACGGAACATGCCAGTCTTCTCCTTTAGTTGCCCTTAAGCCCCACTTTACACCACAAATTCCCACCCGGAGGAGTGTACGGAGCGGAGGAAATCATTGTCAAGCGACAGCGCGGGCCGTGAGGAATTATTTCCTTTCCGGAAAAAACAGCAAAGAGTTAAAAAAGAAGCGCCTTTAGCGAGATATCGAAAATTAAACTAATGAATAGTGACGGGAAATTGATGAGAAAACCTGAGTTGTTCAAAAATATACCAGCAGTGACCTGCAAAATTCCTGTTACTGGTTTTGCTCATTGAGCGGCATTTTAAGGAATTTCCTAAGAAACCTCGCCGATTGTCCCGTTCTGCCTGCTACCACGGAGGACGCTCAGGGATAATGTTTTAATAACCAGACATTTTCGGAAAGTGAGAATTTCTTGAAACTTTATCTTTACTTTTATTTACGCTATCGGCAAACGAAACGTTTCCCGATCTTATTTAGCTGTCCGACAGCGCGCAAAAAGTAGCATGGCCGAAAAAAGAAAAGGTGCCAATAAAAGACACCCTTTTTGTCATTGATTAACTTCCTTTACGACTCAGTCGCCCGCGCCGGTAAAGATTACGGCGTATACGCGTCAGGCCTGCTTTTGGTTTACGTGGCTCGTCCAGGCTGGCCAGGACCAGCTCCAGAACCCGCTCGGCCACGTCGCGATGACGCTGACCTACTGCCAGTACGGGACAATCGAGGAAATCCAGCAGTTCATGATCGCCAAAAGTCGCTATCGACAAATTGGTTGGCATCCGGCCTTCCCGCTTAAGCGCCACGTCCATCACGCCCTGCAGCAGCCCAAAAGAAGTGGTGAACAGCGCGTCAGGCATCGGATGCGTTTCGAGCCAGGTTTCAAACAGGGCTGCCGCCGTAGTGCGCTCAAAGCTGTCGGCATAGATATAGTCAATATGTCGCTCATCACCCTGCCACGCCTGGCGAAAGCCCATTTCACGCAGGAAGCTAACGGAAAGCTCCGGCAGTGCCCCCAGGTAGAGAATGGATTCAGCAGGCTGCTTGCGCAGTTCGGCTGCCAGCATCTCTGCATCATCCTGATCGGCACCAACCACGCTGGTAAAATGTTCACGGTCCAGTGCGCGGTCCAACGCAATGATCGGCAAGGGATCGTTAATCCATCGCTGGTAAAAAGGATGTTCAGGCGGCAGAGAGGTCGAGACGATAATAGCGTCCACCTTGCGCTGTAACAGGTGCTCCACACAGCGCATTTCGTTATCGGGCTGATCTTCAGAGCAGGCGATCAGCAACTGGTAGCCGCGCTGACGAGCCTGCCGCTCCAGATAATTCGCGATGCGCGTGTAGCTGGTATTCTCCAGATCGGGGATAACAAGACCTATTGAGCGGGTGCGGCCCGCCCGGAGTCCTGCGGCCACCGCATTAGGGTGAGAT
>DOOK01000112.1:0-6850 GCA_003512805.1 Erwinia sp.
TGGTCGATGCGGGCCTGATCGTCCTGAGCGCTTTTATCTCTCCGCATCGTGAAGAGCGGCAGATGGTACGCGAACGGGTCGGAGAAGGGCGCTTTATTGAGATCTTTGTCGATACGCCGCTGGCGATCTGTGAAGCCCGCGATCCCAAAGGATTATATAAAAAAGCCCGCGCTGGCGAGCTGCGTAATTTCACCGGCATTGATGCCGTTTATGAAGCGCCGGAGCGGCCTGAAATCCATCTGGATGGCGAACAATTGGTAACAAATTTACGGGTTCAAGTGTTAGATCTGCTGCGTGACCGCGATATTATCAAAGCCTAAGATAGCCACGGCGAAACGCCTCAGAGCGGGCCGTATTACGCGTCAACAGGATACTTATGCAAAACGTTACGCCCATGCTGGCCCGCAAAGATGAGCACCAGGAAGAACCTTCCTGGTCTTTCCCCGGTGGAGTGGCAGGCTTTGCCTGCTACTGGTTCGCGCTCGCGATCCCCTTTATGCTTTACGGCTCTAACACCTTGTTCTTCTTCCTCTATACCTGGCCTTTCTTTCTTGCGTTGCTCCCCGTCTCCGTCCTGGTCGGTATTGTTGCCAGCGTGCTGCTGCGTGGTCATCTGATCTGGACGCTGCTGCTCACCGTCGTGGTGGTGATTGGTCTTTTCTGGCTGCTGTTTATGCTGCTGAGCGGTTGGTAATTCCCTTCATTGTGGTAAGGTTTGCCCGCCACGGGCAAAATCTGATGTCTGAATGCGCCCGGTGGTAACAGAAGGTTGCCTGACGACGCTGTTTACCCTCGTGGAACGCTCACCGATTCGCCAAACGACGGCTATTTCAAGGCCGCAGTGGAGTCGGGAGAAAAGTTATGGGATGATTGAGCCGTTTTTCGGGGGGCGGGGATGGGAAAACTTACGCTGCTGTTACTTGTATTACTCGGCTGGCTGCAATATTCGCTCTGGCTGGGCAAGAACGGCCTACATGACTATACGCGCGTTAACGACGATGTTGCGGTGCAGCAAAGTGGTAACGCCAAATTAAAAGCGCGCAACGATCGGCTGTTTGCGGAAATCGACGATCTGAATGGCGGTTCCGAAGCTATCGAAGAACGCGCGCGCAATGAGCTGGGCATGATCAAGCCCGGTGAGACCTTCTATCGCCTTGTGCCGGATCGCAGTAAAAACGCGCAGGCCAATCAACAACGATAAAACATGACTATCGCAGGTACCGAGGTGATTGCCGTTGTGCCCGCTGCCGGTGTCGGCAGCCGGATGCAGGCGGCCTGCCCTAAGCAATATCTTCGCATTAATGGCAAGACCGTGCTTGAACATGCCATTGACGGCCTGCTGGCGCATCCGCAGGTTACTCAGATTATTGTCGCCATCACGCCGGAAGACCCCTGGTTCTTTACGCTGCCGGTGGCGACAGATCCTCGCGTGCGCTGGGTAGCGGGCGGCAAGGAGCGGGCTGATTCCGTGCTGGCCGGATTACAGGCCGCGCCGGAAGCCGACTGGGTGCTGGTGCACGACGCGGCGCGACCTTGTTTGCATCCCGAAGATCTGCACCGTCTGCTGGCCATCACGGCTACCAGCCGCATCGGCGGTATTCTGGCCGCGCCTGTTCGCGACACCATGAAGCGCGCAAAAACCGGTTCACCGGCAATTGACCATACGGTGGAGCGGGAAGCGCTGTGGCACGCGCTGACGCCGCAGCTGTTTCCGTTGGCGCTGCTGCGTAATTGCCTGCAGCAGGCGCTACAAGAGGGCGCGACCATCACGGACGAGGCCTCTGCGCTGGAGTATTGCGGCTATCATCCCGAGCTGATCGTTGGCCGCAGCGACAATATTAAGGTAACGCGGCCAGAAGATCTGGCGCTGGCCGCTTTTTACCTCACCCAATTACATAATAAGGAGAGCGCATGATGCGTATCGGCCATGGTTTTGATGTACACGCGTTTGGCGGCGAAGGCCCGCTGATTATTGGCGGCGTGCGAATTCCTTATGAGAAAGGGCTGCTGGCCCATTCCGATGGTGATGTTGCGCTCCATGCGCTGACCGACGCGCTGCTGGGCGCCGCGGCACTGGGCGATATAGGCAAGCTTTTTCCGGATACCGATGCGGCCTGGAAAGGCGCAGACAGCCGCGAACTGCTGCGTGAAGCCTGGCGACAGATTGAGAAAAAAGGCTATCGCGTGGGCAACGTTGACGTGACTATTATCGCACAGGCACCGAAAATGCTGCCGCACGTGCCGCAGATGCGTATTCATATTGCTGAAGACCTGGGCATCCATATGGACTGCGTCAATGTGAAAGCGACCACCACTGAGAAGCTGGGCTTTACCGGTCGCGGCGAGGGCATCGCCTGTGAAGCTGTCGCGCTCCTGATGAAGGCTGACGCTTAATGACCGCCTGGCTCTATGGCCAGCCCGCCGCCAGCGGCGTGGTTAAGGCAAACCCGGAAGATTTTGTAGTGATTGAAGATCTGGGGTATCGGCCGGATGGCGATGGCGAACAGGTGCTGGTGCGCATTCGTAAAAACGGCTGCAATACCCGCTTTGTGGCCGAGGCGCTGGCAAAGTTCGCTAAAGTACATCCGCGCGACGTCAGCTTTGCCGGGATGAAAGACCGTCATGCCGTGACCGAGCAGTGGTTCTGCCTGCGCGTGCCCGGCAAAGAGACGCCCGATTTTACCGCCTTTCAGCTGGAAGGCTGCGAAGTGCTGGAAAGTGCGCGGCATCGCCGCAAGCTGCGTACCGGCGCGCTACAGGGCAATGCTTTTACGCTGGTTCTGCGTCAGATCTCCGATCGGGAAGCCGTTGAGCAGCGTCTGCAGCAGCTGGCCCTACAGGGATTCCCAAACTATTTTGGCGAGCAGCGCTTTGGCCATGCCAACAATAACCTGATTATGGCGCAGCGCTGGGCGGCTGATGAAATTCACGTGCGCGAGCGCAGCAAACGCAGCTTTTTGCTCTCCGCCGCGCGCAGCGCGCTGTTTAATCAGGTTGTCAGCGATCGCCTGACCAAAATGGGATCGCTGACCCGGATCATGCCAGGCGATGCGCTGCAGCTTACCGGGCGCGGCAGCTGGTTCGTTGCGACAGAAGAACTGGCCACGCTTCAGGCTCGTACGGATAATAACGAACTGCGCGTGACAGCACCGCTGCCAGGCAGCGGCGATTGGGGCACGCAGAGCGAAGCGCTGGCATTTGAACAGCAGAGCCTGGCGAATGAAACGGCGCTGATAGCCTTGCTGACGCGCGAGCGCGTAGAAGCGGCTCGCCGCGCCGTACTGGTTGTGCCGCGGGATTTGCGCTGGAGCTGGTGGGATGATGTCACCGTCGAGCTTTCTTTTTGGCTGCCGGCGGGGAGCTTTGCCACCAGCCTGGTACGTGAACTGCTTAACCAGCCGGACGGCGAGGCGGACGTGGCCGAATAGCCACACCCGGCACGACCGGGGGATGATGTAATACCCAACAGATTGAAAAGAAAAGGGCTAAATTTCATATGCGAATATTGCTGAGCAATGATGATGGCATCCACGCGCCGGGTATTCAGACGCTGGCGGCCGCGCTGCGCGAATTTGCAGAGGTTCAGGTGGTGGCACCGGACCGCAATCGCAGCGGCGCATCTAACTCGCTGACGCTGGAAACGCCGCTCCGCACCTTCAGCCATGCCAACGGCGATATCGCGGTACAAATGGGCACGCCTACCGACTGCGTCTATTTGGGCGTAAACGCGCTGATGCAGCCCAAACCCGATATTGTGGTTTCCGGTATCAACGCCGGGCCGAACCTGGGTGATGACGTTATCTATTCGGGCACCGTGGCGGCCGCAATGGAAGGGCGCCACCTGGGCCTGCCTGCGCTGGCCGTCTCGCTGGACGGGCATCAGCACTACGAGACCGCCGCTGCCGTGACCTGTTCTCTGTTACGCGCATTGCAACGCGAGCCGCTGCGTACGGGGCGGATACTGAACATCAACGTGCCGGATTTGCCGCTGACCGAGATTAAAGGCATCCGCATGACCCGTTGCGGCAGCCGCCATCCCAGCGACCAGGCGATCCCACTGGAAGATCCTCGTGGCCATACCCTGTACTGGATTGGCCCGCCGGGTGAAAAACTCGATGCCGGTCCTGATACGGACTTTGCTGCCGTCGAAGAGGGTTACGTGTCGGTAACCGCGCTGCATGTCGATCTTACCGCGCATAGCGCGCAGGAGGTCGTTGCTTCATGGTTAGCCAGTTCGGGAGTTAAAAACGAATGGTGAACCGCCGCATCGAAACGCTGCTGGCACAGCTGCGCCAGCAGGGCATTACGGATGAAGCTTTGCTGAAGGCGATCGAAGCGGTGCCGCGCGAGCGTTTCGTCGATGAAGCCTTCGAACATAAAGCCTGGGACAATACGGCACTGCCGATTGGGTCGGGGCAAACTATTTCTCAACCCTATATCGTTGCGAAAATGACCTCGCTGCTGGCGTTGAAACCCGAGTCACGCGTGCTGGAGATCGGCACTGGCTCGGGCTATCAAACCGCCATCCTCGCTCATCTTGTCGGGCATGTTTTCTCCGTCGAACGTATCAAAGGCCTGCAATGGCAGGCGAAACGGCGCCTGAAACAGCTCGATCTGCATAATGTTTCCACGCGTCACGGCGACGGCTGGCAAGGCTGGCCAGCCCGCGGCCCTTTTGATGCCATCATTGTCACCGCGGCCCCACCCGAAATTCCGCTCGAGCTGATGAACCAGCTTGATGAGGGCGGCATCATGGTGCTGCCGGTTGGTGAAGACCAGCAGCAGCTCAAGCGTATCACCCGTAAAAAGGGCGAATTCCTGGTAGAAACCATTGAACCCGTACGATTTGTGCCGCTGGTGCAGGGCGATCTGGCCTGAGCGCCTGGCTAATTGTACGCATCTGTTAATGGCCTCTATCTGTTAATGGCACGCGACGGCCGATATTGTTACTATTCAATCTATTCAGAATTTAATGCTGCTGGCGCAGGTTTAACCGAGCGCAGTCGCACAGTTTTGCCGTAGCGGGGGATATAAATGAGCACGGGAAGCCCGGTAGTAAAATTACGCCGTATTGCGGCGATTTCGCTCGTTGGTTTTTGGTTAGCGGGCTGTTCCAGCGATAATTCACAGGCACCAATCAGCTCGGTAGGCGGTAATGCTAATGCCAACGCAAGCAGCGGCGGGGGATTGATCAGCCAGCCACCCCCCATCGTCTCCGGTTCTGGCCGCGCCATGCCCGCTGCAAGCAGCGGTAGAAATGAAAATGTTGTTACGCAAAATGGGCGCATCGTTTATAAGCGCTCTTATGGGAATATTCCGAAAGGTAGCTACAGCGGTGAGACCTATACCGTTAAACGCGGTGATACGCTGTTCTATATTGCCTGGATCACCGGCAACGATTTCCGCGATCTGGCTGAACGAAATAACGTCGCTGCGCCTTACAGTCTCAATGTGGGCCAGCAGTTGCAGGTTAGTAACGGCTCCGGCGGCACCCTGACCGGCGGTAACGCAATCACAGCAGCAGACGCAACGGCAGGCGGCGTGCCTACTCAGCCGACCACTGCGCAAATCAAGAGCACAACGGTTGCACGTCAGCCGGTTATTACGTATTCTGAGGATTCAGGTAAACCAAGTGAAGGTAAAATGTTACCTTCAGCCGGTACAAATACTGTCGCAACGACGACAGCGCCGGTAAGTGCTCCGACCGTCAGCAGCACAACGAACAGCTCTACTCCGGTAGGAAGCTGGCGTTGGCCAACCGACGGGAAGATTATCGATAACTTTTCTGCTTCCGAAGGGGGCAATAAAGGCATCGATATCGCGGGATCGCGTGGACAACCCGTTGTGTCGACCGCCTCAGGGCGCGTTGTTTACGCCGGGAATGCACTGCGCGGTTATGGCAACTTGATTATCATCAAACATAATGATGACTACCTGAGTGCATATGCCCATAACGACACTATGCTGGTCCGCGAGCAGCAGGAAGTAAAAGCGGGACAGAAGATTGCGACTATGGGCAGTACCGGCACCAGTTCGGTTAGATTGCATTTTGAAATTCGTTACAAGGGGAAATCCGTAAACCCGTTGCGCTATTTGCCGCAGCGATAAACCGGCAGAACCCTGGTTGTTCTGCCCTGGGATCACGGGTAGGAGCCGCTTATGAGCCAGAATACGCTAAAAGTTAATGAGTTACATGAAGATGCGGAATTCGACGAAAACGGAGCTGAGATTTTTGATGAGAAGGCTCTTGTCGGAAATGAACCTGCTGATAACGATATAGCTGAAGAAGAGCTGTTGTCACAAGGCGCTACGCAACGTGTATTGGATGCGACGCAGCTCTACCTGGGGGAGATCGGTTATTCACCGCTCCTTACGGCAGAGGAAGAGGTTTTCTTCGCTCGTCGTGCTCTGCGTGGTGACATTCCGTCTCGTCGCCGCATGATTGAAAGTAACTTACGTCTGGTAGTGAAGATCGCCCGTCGTTACAGCAATCGTGGTCTGGCTTTGCTGGATCTGATTGAGGAAGGTAACCTGGGCCTGATCCGCGCGGTAGAGAAATTTGACCCTGAACGTGGGTTCCGCTTCTCTACTTACGCTACCTGGTGGATCCGTCAGACGATTGAACGGGCGATCATGAATCAAACCCGTACTATCCGTCTGCCAATCCATATCGTTAAAGAGCTGAACGTTTATCTGCGTACCGCCCGCGAACTGGCCCACAAGCTGGATCACGAGCCAAGCGCAGAAGAAATCGCCGAACAGCTGGACAAACCCGTTGATGATGTCAGCCGTATGCTGCGTCTTAACGAACGCATCACGTCAGTTGACACGCCACTAGGCGGAGATTCTG
>DOOK01000112.1:6997-7928 GCA_003512805.1 Erwinia sp.
CTAGGCGGAGATTCTGAGAAAGCGCTGCTGGATATCCTGGCCGACGAGAAAGACAACGGTCCGGAAGATACCACCCAGGACGATGACATGAAGCAGAGCATCGTCAAATGGCTGTTCGAACTGAACGCCAAACAGCGTGAAGTGCTGGCGCGTCGTTTCGGCCTGTTAGGCTACGAAGCGGCAACGTTAGAAGATGTGGGTCGCGAAATTGGCCTCACCCGTGAACGTGTTCGTCAGATTCAGGTTGAAGGTCTTCGTCGTCTGCGGGAAATCCTGCAGGCTCAGGGACTGAATATTGAAGCCTTGTTTCGCGAATAATACGGGCGCTCGAAAGCGAAAAGCGGTGGTGAAAACCACCGCTTTTTTATTGCCTGCTCGTCAGGCAACTTCCTTTGCCTTCTCTTTGGCGTCCGATTTCACATCCTGCATGGTGTAAGTGTTCATCACCGCGCCTTTGTAGGCGCTCATCAGCAACTGCATTGGACTGACTTTGCCGGTCAGTACACCCTGAACCATGCCTTTCAGTGCATCAAACGCGGTTTTGGCACCGCCCACAATGCCGCCCTTAATGACATCCCACGGATTGGTGCTCTCTGCACGGCCCATCCCTGTCAGCACGTTGCTGAGTCCCGGGATAAAGGACAGCGCTTTGCCCACCTTCAGACAGATGCCCTGAAAGCCGCTTTTATTGGTCCCGTTCAGGTTAACCATTTCATCGTTTGTGGTGGTCAGCCTGCCGTTCTTCGGGAAGGCTTTATCCAATCCTTGTTCCGCCACGTCTTTGACAATTGCCGCTTCCGTACCGTGACGGGCATCACCGCCTTTAGTCAGGCCTTCGATTTTGCCATTGGTGGAAATTTTGCCGCGGTCTCCGCCTTCACGGTTATCCAGCGCCTTAACGTTGTTTAAAAAGTAAGACATGTTTTTGGCG
>DOOK01000256.1 GCA_003512805.1 Erwinia sp.
GAGCAAATGGCGGGCGATTGCTGACTGGGTAGTAGTAGATATCGATCTGGATAGCGACTTTACGCTCAATACGGGTCTGTTAAGCACCCTGAACGAACCCGCTCTTTCCTAACATCCAGGACAAAAAAATGAAATTCGACGCCAGTCAGCACCGTTGCACCATTATTATTGATAAAGATTTACCAGCCGGGTTGGCGATCAATGCCGCCAGCGTGATTGGAATCAGCTTTGGCCGCACCACGGAAAACCTGGTAGGCCCGGATATGCAAAGCCTGGATGACGTAAACTATCCCGGCGTTATCTATAGCCCGCTGCCTGTCCTGCTGGCGCCGGGAAGTTATATTCAGGAGCTGCAGCGTATTGCTAAAGAAGAAAATCTTTATGCCATGCCTTTCAGCGCGCTGGCTCAATCCTGCAAAACCTATGATGAATATGGCGAAAGGATTTCTTCTGTCAGCAGTGAAAATATTGAGCTGGTTGCAATAGGCCTGATGGGCCCCAAAAAAAGGATTACCAAACTGACCGGTAACCTTGCCCTGTTTAAATAGTTATTCCTCATTATCTATGTCCGCAATGCGCAATCTGCACGCGTTGTAGCGGCTTATGCTGTCTGATTAGTCTGTCGATTATTTAAGGAAAGCATCGTGTACGCTATATTTAAAGAAGACCTTTACCAGAAAGCCAAAGAAATATATCGTCAGCACAGCGAGTTTGAAGCGGGGGATATAAGCATTGAAAATCTTAACGCACATCAAAATAATGCATTAAGAGAAATACTCCATTACGTTACCAGCAACTCACCTTTTTATAAAGAAAAGCTTTCCGGACTGACGCATTCAGATATTTCCTCGCTGACGACAGCCAATATTTCGACGCTACCTTTCACCACTAAAGAAGAGCTTAGATCGCAGGGGCCTTTATTAGCCTCTTCTCCCTTGCACAAAAGCTGGATTTATTATGAGACCACTGGCACGACCGGCTCGCCAACACCCTGCCCTCGTAATGAACTGGATTCCATTTATAATAATACGCCGCTGATTATCCACTATCGTAATATTTTTGATCAGCACGGAAAAAATCATATTGTTGGCGTAATGGGCCCCAGCGAGCTGCACTCTACCGGCGATACTTTTGAAGACGTTTTCCGCAGTCTGGGCCACAGCGTGGTAAAAATGTGGCCTCGTTCGCCGGTTGTAGGCATGAAACGGGTCATGGCACTGATTGAAGAGTTGAAAATTACCGCACTGGTTTGTACGCCTGCGGTTGCCATTGCAGCAGCACGTTTTATGAAAGAAGCGGGGCAGGATGCGGCGAACAGCAGCATCAGGCTGATCCTGACCGTTGGCGAACTGACCACGCCCGCTCTGTTAAGAAATATCGGTGAGATTTGGGGTGCTCAGGTCTATAGCTGCATGTACGCCTCGCAGGAATCTTCTATCCTGGCCGTCTGTAATGACGATAGCTATCTCTATACCGTCCCGTTAAACAATTTTTATGAGGTGATCGACCCGGTTAGCGGGGAGAGCTTAAACGTGACGCAGGGCCAGGTGACCGGCGAACTGGTGATTACCCATCTTTATCAGGGACAAAAGCCCCTGATCCGCTATCGAACGGGCGATTTGGTGCGTTCTTCCTGGATGCCTGACGGTACTCAAAAATTGCTGCCGCTGGGAAGAGTGCGCGACGTACTCACGCTTAACGGCCAGCCTTACTACGCATGGGAACTGGAGGCAGCGCTGCTGGATAAACTGCACGGCTGCCTGGATTACGCTATCTGTATCGATCGTCGGCAGCTGCATGACGTACTGGATATTACCGTAGAGATGTTTGATCCCCTACGCGATGTCGGCCCGCAACTGGCAGAGGTAAAAAGCTGGATGGAGCAGAAGCTGCCCGGTGTGAAGGTCACGTTGACTACCGGAGAAACTGCCGCCGTGACCAAAACGTCTGCAATGGTGAGCTGGAAAGCGGCGCGCCTGCACGATCTTCGCCCGGAAGGCGATAATGCGGATCGCGATGCCGCGCTGGCTTTAATCAACCGTGGGTTTAAATAATGAGCGAAGCCACACCTGCACAACCTGCACACCACCCCTGGGTTTACCTGAATGGCGAAGTTGTCGCCGCGCAGCAGGCGGTATTGCCCGTAACGACGCAGGCTTTTAACTACGGAACAGGCGTTTTCGAAGGGATCCGCGGTTACGCCAGCCATGATGGTACGCATATTAATATTTTCCGTCTGGACGCGCATATCGCCAGATTAATCAGCTCTGCGTCGCTGCTGCTGATCGATCTTCCGGAACCGGAAGAAATAGCCGCACTCATCCGCGATCTACTGCAACGCAATGATACGCAAGGTGATTGCTATATTCGTCCGCTTGCTTTTAAGCGACATTTACTGCCCGGCAGCGGTTTTGGCGTCAAGCTTACCGGCGTCAGCAGCGGTTTTTCCGTTAACAGTCTGCCAATGAAAACCTATGTTAAGCAGGATGGACTGCGCTGCACCCTGTCGAGCTGGCGTAGAGTGGCGGATAACGCTGTACCGGCCCGTGCCAAAATTACCGGCAGCTACGTGAACTCCGCGCTGGCAATGGAGGCTGCCCAGCGAGGTGGCTATGACGATGCGCTGATGTTAAATAACCATGGCAACGTGGCGGAGGCCACTACCGCCAATATTTTTATGGTAAAAAAAGGCCGTTTAATTACTCCCCCGGTGTCCGCACATATTCTGGAAGGCATCACCCGGGATAGTATTATTACTCTGGCAAAAGATTTTTTTAATTTAACGGTAGAGGAAAGGGATATTTTACCCTCTGAATTACTTACTGCGGAAGAATGCTTTCTTAGCGGTACCGGTCTGGAAATAGCGCCAGTCGTACAAATCGATCATCGTAATTTTAAGAGTGTTCATCCTGAAAGCCTGACGCAAGGAATTAAAGATATTTATCAACAGGCCGTACGTGGCAAGCTGAAAAACTATCAAAGCTGGTTAACTTCGGTATATTAATCAATATATTCAGGTGAAAAAATGAGCAAGCATTTTATGGATATGGGTTTAGGCCATGCGGTTAATTTACCTGTTCATACACTCGGTCCTGCCGGAACGAGTAGTGAATATGCATCACAGTTTTTTTGCAGCTGGATGAATGAAAAATATGACAGAAGCCTGCACGCTTTGCAGTTGGATAATACTTATGAGCTGGCAAGAGATAATTTAAGAACTGATAAAGGTCTACTGATCGTGGCTAATGCCTACCCCGCAATTAACGATTTTTATATGGATACCAGCTTGAAATTGCTGGCTACGTTTTTATTTGATACACCGCTATATGGCCTTGTTGCCCACAAAGCGTTACCTGACCGGCCGCTTTACGTTGCCTCGCATCCCGCGCCTGTGCCTTTAATCCAGGAGCTGCTTCCTGTCGGATTAAAAATCGAGCGCGTTGTTGAAATGTCTTCCACCAGCGCAGCGGCGCAGGCCGTAGCCTGCGGCGAGGCGGATATAGCCCTGACTACCGAAATTGCTGCTCGTCTGCATAAGCTGCATTTTATTTCTGCCACCCGGCCTATCCACATGCTCTGGTCCGTGTTCGGCTCACAAATGTCATAAGGAATGCCTAATGAAACTGCTTACCCTGCATACTATTAGCAGCGCGCCTGCTGCCAGCCGTCCGCTGTTGCAAAGTTCTATCGACGGTTTCGGCTGGATCCCCTGGCAGAGTGGCTACATGGCGGAATCGCCTGCTCTGCTTGCCTCTTATCAGTACGCGCATGATGCTTTTTCGCAATGTTCGCTGAACGAAGAGGAGCGTGCCATCGTCTGGATTACGACAGGCCTGATCAACGATTGCGCCTATACCGTTCAGGCGCATAGCTGGATTGCACAGCATAAAGGCGTCTCGTCCGACACCCTTACCAGGTTGGTTAAGCAGCCGGAATCGCTTTCCGGCCGTCTGGCCGCGCTCTACCAGTTTACCCGTACCGTTGCGCTGGCACAGGGCAATATCCCGGCGAAGGCGGTCGGTGAATTTCTTCAGGCGGGGTTCAGTAAAGAAAATATGCTGGACGTTATTCTTGGCGTGGCGCAAAAAACCATGTCTACCTTACTGAACAGCATTGCTGAAACCGATATCGAACCGCAGTTTATGACTGCCAGCTAAGGAGCCGGGTAATGCGTTACTTTGACCGTGAGTCTGTCGAACAGACGCTCTCTCCGGAGATAGCGCTACAGCTTAGCTATGAAGCTTTCGCCCTGGTTAGTCAGGGCAAAATTGAACAGACGCTGCGCTCTGTGATTGCGGCCGACGACGGTCGCCTGATGGGCACCATGCCGGCCTACATTAAAACTGGCCCTTATGCCGGATTTGGTCTGAAAACCGTGAAGGTTGACTTTAGCCAGCCGGGGCATGCTTCACATGAGGGCGCCATCCTGCTGTATGACGCTTCTGCCAACGGTGAAATGGCTGTTGTGGATGCCGGAGCCATTACGGAGCTGCGTACTGCTGCAGCCTCGGCGTTAGCGACAAAATTACTGTCGCCACCTGATGCCAGCCATCTGGCCATGCTGGGAACAGGTGTGCAGGCCAGGAGACACCTGGAGATGCTGTTGACCGTCAGGCCAATTCGACGGATTACGCTCTGGGGAAGAAACCGGGAAAACACGGCACGATTAGCCGATTGGTGTAGCGGCTACAACCTGAAGGTAACCCTTGCCGATACGCCTGCGCAGGCCGTACGGGAGGCGGAAATTATCTGTACCGTTACCGCTGCAAAAGCCCCCTTCCTGCATCGACAGGATTTACCACCACGCTGCCATATTAATGCAGTTGGGGCTTCGGCTCAGGGTTTCCAGGAGCTGGCAGCCGATGTCTATTCCGCCGTCGA
>DOOK01000255.1:0-3326 GCA_003512805.1 Erwinia sp.
ACTGCCACCTGTCCGCCATGACCTTTCCCACGTTAACGCCTCTCTTTGTCCTGTGCTTACCATTAAAGCTCTAAACATGCTAACCAGGCCTGGCGACTCTCGCTATGCCGCATCGGCAAATTTACTTAACCTGACCTGTTTGAACGTCAGGTCAGTCAGCCTTCGTCAGGCCGTTTTGGCCAGCTAAAGGTTAATTTTGATCAACCCTCCCCGCGCGGCTTTCCTGCAGCATATCTTTTCTCGCCCGTATCAACTATATCGCCCTTTTGCCTGACCAGCGGTAAACAGCCATGTGCCACATTGAGCATATGTCACTGGCAGCAGATCTTTTATCCCTTCCTCGTAAGGAGGACCCGTGATGCAAAAATTAAAATCAGCGCCTGCCTGGTCTCGCTATGATGCGGCTGGCGTAATAAGAACAATGCACAGCCATGCATCGGGACTTTGTACAGAAGAAGCACAAGGGCATTGACAGGCATCGCCCCCGATACGCTGCCGCAACGTCAGCGGGTATCGCCGTCGCTCCCCTTATTGACTGCCCCGGTCTGCGTGCTGCTGGTCGCTTCGGTATTAACGACCGTCACCAGACGGTGGCTGGAAACGGGCACCATCGTGGTCATTATCCTGCTTCACCTGGTGGCCGACTGGCTGCAGCAAAATGAGGCGGACAAGTCCCCCTCCGGCAGACTCATAACGCACGGCCTGAGTGCCGTTCGCTGCGGCCCCGGCTTCTGTACGCTCCCGCACAGCCTCATAGTCTCCAGGCCCGCTTTTTTTGTTCCGTTGCTGCCAGACAGCTATCGGGTCATGTCGCGCGGCGAAATCGTGCAGCGCGGCCGGAGCGAAACGATGGAAGCGGACGGCGTACGCGAGCTGGTCACTAGTTAATGGTGACGCCTGAGCTAAAAGAGATCGCAGGCGGTGTTTTTTTTGCGGCGAGACTTAATATTTAGCGATTAATATATTGCCATCTCAATTATATCCACTGAACTTTCCGCAAGATTACTTTAAACATTATTCGCAGCGATAAATATACGCCAATCCCTAAAATACATCGCCACACCAATAATCCCCTATCTGTACAATCCTGTAATAACCCTCCTTTAATAGCGCTGTACCACCATCTCTAAAAAAGACCAGGATCTCTATTACCCTTTAGTCAATTGTTTATCAAACAATAATTATTTTTTCCGTGCAGAAAATTAACGGCATATTAATTAAGGTTAATTCACTTATAAATATTATCCGATCTTTTCATATCTTATTTTTGTAAAATTCATATAATCACCCACCTTGTTATTGATTTATTTTTTCCAATTATCCCTCATCGGAGGTATTTGCGTGGCTATTTTTCCTTTGACTACTGTACAGCAAGCCGTGTGGCTTGATCAGCTTTTGACCCCAGAAGCGCCCTGCTATAACGTGGGCGCGCTATGGCACATCGATACGGCATTTACCGCCGATCTATTACATGACGCCATCAGGAAAGTGATGGTGCAGCATGACGCGTTAAATATCATTCTCGAAGAAGATGAACACGGCATTAATCAGAAGACCGTCCATAAAAAAGCCCCTTCTCTTGAATACCACGATGTCAGTCAGGCGTCTCTGTCATTAGATGAAGCCAAAGCGTTTATTCGCCGCCAGTTTATTAAACCTTTTAAATTACATGGCGAACTGCTCTGGCGCAGCATAACGGTTAAAGTAAATGATCTTACAACGCTCTGGCTGTTCAGCACGCATCATATCATTGCCGACGGCACCTCAGTTTCGCTGTTAAGTAAAATGATTATGGCCCGTTATAAATCATTACAGGCGAAAGCGCCTTGTGCGCCCGTTATTTCTGCGGGCTATAGCGATTTTATTAGCCGCGACCAGCAATATCTTTGCTCCGAACGCTATAAGCACGATAGGACATATTGGATTAACCATTTTGCCGAGGCGCCCGCTTCACTGCTGGAGCGCCGTCAGGGCTTTCAGGAAAACAAAGCCTGGCCCAGTGCGCACGCGGTGCGGCGTATTACGGCGGCACGTTATCAACAGCTGGAAAACTTTGCACAGCAGCACGGCGGCTCCGCCATGCATTTTTTTAGCGCGCTTCTCGCCTGCTGGTTCGCTCGTCAGTGGCAGACCGACTCGCTTACCCTGGGCATGCCGGTACATAACCGCAGCGGCGCCCGCTATAAGCAAACCCCCGGCATGTTTTCATCGATGATCCCGGCCAGGCTGGCTATCGACGTTAGCCAGCCTTTTGCCCCCCTGATCAAACAGGTGGCTGACGAACTGCGTCGAAGCTATCGCCACCAGCGCTTTCCCATCGCCGAGCTGAATCGCCATCTGCGTCTCAGCCAGCAGGGTCGCCGCCAGCTGTTTGACCTGAGCTTTTCGCTGGAAACGTTTCCGACCGACATTGAGCTGAACGGCCTGCCGTTAAAAGTCGAGGCGATGCGCCATCACCATGAACAGATGCCGCTGGCCGTGTATTTACGGCATTACCATCCCGGCGACGACCCGCTGCTTGAGTGCAACGTCAATCTGGCGTGGTTTAGCGAGGAAGAAGCACAGCATATTGCCGATCGCCTGCTGCAAATGATGACGGCTATCCTGGACGGTCCTCAGGATCTGCCGGTGGCGCACCTGCCTTTGCTGCTGCCCGACGAGCAGAAAAATATTTTTCATCACTGGAACACTACGGAGCAGGACTGGTCTTTTCCCGAAGGTATCCACCGCTATTTTGAACAGCAGGTCGCTGACCGTCCCGACGCCATCGCGCTCTGCGGCCACAGCCAGGAAACCAGTTATCAATCGCTCAACCGCCAGGCTAATCAGCTGGCCTGGCATTTACGCAGGCAGGGCGTTAAGGTGGACGATCGCGTGGCGCTTTGCGCTGAGCGCAGTCTTGAGATGGTGGTCGCGCTGCTGGCGATACTGAAAGCAGGCGGCGCCTATGTACCGCTTGATCCTGACTACCCGCGAGAGCGTCTGGAACATATGCTTGAAGACTGCGGCGCCGTCGCACTGCTGGTTGACGACGTCGGTGAGAAAGCCCTGCGGGGGCTAGGATCGGTTCCCCGCCTGCATCTGCTGAACGATAAAATACACTGGCGGGAGGCGCCAACCGGCAACCTTTTCGCTGCCTGTGACAGCCCACAGCGCTCGCTGGCCTATGTTATTTATACTTCAGGCTCGACCGGTAAACCGAAAGGCGTAATGAATGAACACCTGGCCGTTATGAACAGGCTGAAATGGATGCAGCAGGCTTATCAGCTTCTGCCGACAGAGACGGTATTACAAAAAACACCGTTCAGTTTTGACGTCTCGGTCTG
>DOOK01000255.1:3414-4028 GCA_003512805.1 Erwinia sp.
GGTCTGGGAGTTTTTCTGGCCGCTGATGACAGGTGCACGGTTAGCGCTGGCGAAACCTGGTGGTCACCGCGAGCCGGATTACCTCAGCGAGGTTATTCGGCAGTACCAGGTTACCACGCTGCATTTTGTCCCTTCCATGCTGCAACTTTTTTTACGCCATGGTGACATGAACCAGTGCGGCAGCCTTAAACGCATCGTTTGCAGCGGCGAGGCGTTGCCGCTGGCTACCGTGCAGCGCTGTCACCAGCTGCTGCCCCAGGCGGCTTTGCACAATCTTTACGGCCCGACGGAAGCGGCGGTGGATGTTTCTGCATGGCACTGCTCGCCTGCGGATCCGCGTCCGCTGATCCCCATCGGCAAACCCATTGCCAATACTCGCCTCTATATTCTTGACGCGCAGCTGCAACCCGTTCCGCCCGGTATCAGCGGCGAGCTGCATATTGGCGGTATCCAGGTTGCAAGAGGCTACCTCAATCGTCCTGAACTGAGCAGGGAACGGTTTATCGCCGATCCTTTCAGCACCTGCGGTGAAGGCCGGCTGGATAAAACCGGCGACCTGGCCCGCTGGCTGGACGACGGCAGCATCGACTATCTGGGGCGCAATGATTTTCAGG
>DOOK01000254.1 GCA_003512805.1 Erwinia sp.
TACTGACGCTTTCCGGCTGGTTTCTCGCGGCCTGTTCGTTGGCGGGCGCTGCCGGAATGTATAGTTTTAACTACATGCTGCCGGCCGCTGGAGTAAGAGGCGCTGCAATTCTACGCACTGTTGCTCGTTATGTAGAAAGGCTGGTCAGCCATGACGGTACGTTTCGCCTCCTGGAAGATTTACGTGTTTTCACTTTTGATAAACTGATCCCTCTTTCTCCCGGCGCGCTCGCTTGCTTCCAGCGGGGCGACCTGCTTAATCGACTGGTGGCAGATGTAGATACGCTCGATCATCTTTATCTGCGCCTGCTCTCTCCCCTGTTTGGTGCGCTTACCGCGATTGTTGCGGTAACGCTTGTGCTCGGCTATCTGAACTGGCCGCTGGCGCTGGCGCTGGGCGCTGTTATGTTGCTGACCCTGCTGATACTGCCGCTGTTCTTTTATCAGCTGGGACGGAAAGAAGGCGAAACGCTGACACACTTGCGCTCCCGGTATCGTAGCCAGCTGGCAGGCTGGCTTCAGAGCCAGGCGGAAATGCGCATCTATGGCGGCGCGCAGCGCTTCCGCGCCCGGCTTGATGAGACGGAAGCACAATGGCTGCGCGCGCAGCAGGCCCGTGCCCGTCTTACCGGGTTATCACAGGGGCTGTTAACGCTTATTACCGGCGCGACGTCCGTTTTCATACTTTGGTCGGCCGCCGCAGTGTTTAATCATAGCGCCACGATAGCCCTGTTTCTGTTTTGCACGCTGGCCGCTTTCGAAGCGCTGGCGCCCGTTGGCGGCGCCTTTTTGCATTTGGGTGAGGTCTTCGCCTCTGCCCGCCGCGTTAATGAAGTCATTCTGCAGTCCCCGGCCGTGGTGTTCCCAACTGGTGAGGAGAAAAGTCCAACCGGTATCCGATTAAGCCTGCGTGATGTCAGCTTCAGCTATAACGTGGATTTTCCCGTTCTGCGGTCAATTTCTTTGGATATTGCGCAAGGTGAGCACGTTGCGCTGTCAGGCAGTAGCGGTTGTGGTAAATCCACACTGCTTCAGCTGCTTACCCGCGCCTGGGATCCTACCCACGGTGAAATCTGGTTTAACGATCGCCCGCTGGCACACTGGAGTGAGGCGGCTTTACGTCAGGCTACCGGCGTTGTAACGCAGCGCATCCACCTGTTTAACGCTACCTTACGCGATAATTTATTGCTGGCTGCGCCAGATCGTCGCGATGATGAGCTGATTGTTATGCTGCACAAAGTCGGGCTGAACGCTTTGCTCGACGCGGAGGAAGGGCTGGATGCCTGGCTGGGCGAAGGGGGCCGGCCGCTGTCTGGCGGCGAGCTACGGCGGCTGGGGCTGGCCCGGGCACTGCTGCATGATGGGCCTTTGCTGCTGCTTGACGAGCCGACAGAAGGACTGGATATGCAGACTGAACGGCAGGTGCTTACACTCTTGCACGAAGCTGCCCGTGGCAAAACCATGATTGTGGTCACACATCGTCCACAGTGCCTGCGGCATTTTGACAAAATTTGCTTTATTGAAAGCGGGACTGTTATCGCCACAGGACCGCATAGCGAATTAATCTCAAAACACCCTCGTTACAGCGCTTTCCTGCAGCAGATTACGGTATAGTCATAGCCCTCTCGTTTTACTGAGACAGTGACTATGCGCCTGATGCAGCTCTCAAGAGAATCACTTAATTTTCCACCGCCGGATATGGCGCTTCGCGAACCAAACGGCCTGCTGGCAATGGGCGGCGATCTGAGCCTGCCCCGCCTGCTCAGCGCCTATCAGCGCGGTATCTTTCCCTGGTTTTCACCGGGCGATCCGATTTTGTGGTGGTCGCCAGATCCGCGCGCGGTGCTTTGGCCAGAAAAGTTTCATCTCAGCCGCAGCATGAAGCGCTTTCATCAGCGATCGCCCTACCGTGTTACGCTGAACCAGAATTTTAGCGAAGTGGTCGAAGGTTGTGCTAACGATCGTCAGGAAGGGACCTGGATTACCCCGGCCGTGAAACATGCCTGGCAACAGTTGTTTGACGCGGGCGAGGCGCAATCCGTCGAGGTTTGGCATGAAAATGAGCTGGTAGGCGGCCTGTACGGTCTGGCGCTGGGGCAAATATTTTGTGGGGAATCGATGTTCAGCCGCTGTGAAAATGCATCGAAAACGGCACTGCTGGTTTTCAGCCGCTATTTTTTACAGCAGGGCGGCAGGCTGATTGATTGTCAGGTGCTCAATCCCCATACCGCTTCGATTGGCGCAGAAGAAATCTCCCGCGCTGACTATCTTAAACAGCTTGATTTACTGTCTGAACAGCCGCTTCCGGCCGACTGCTGGCAGCAGCAGACGCTTTTTTAAACCTGCGCTATGATGTTTTCCACGCAGAGCAGGATAATAATGGTATAATATGAGAGCTTGGTATGCGTGAATAAGCCTTTTTGAAGACCGCACTTTCCCCCCGGTTTTGTACCAACTCTTGATTACGCGTTTCCGTGCGCTGCTGATGCCGCAGGGAGGCCGACGCTGGTGGAAACATCAGCTATTCTTTACATAACGTTCTTAAATCGGCATTATTTGCTGATTCAGACAAAGGTTATAACACCCAGAGGATTTGATGGCCAAAGAAGATAATATTGAAATGCAGGGTAAGATAGTGGATTCACTACCTAACACTATGTACCGTGTTGAACTGGAAAATGGGCACGTCATTACTGCGCATATCTCCGGAAAGATACGCAAAAACTATATCCGTATCTCAACGGGTGACCAGGTTACCGTAGAACTGACTCCATACGATCTGAACAAAGGTCGTATCACCTTCCGTATCCGCTAACCGACTTTACTGCAGATGCTGGCGCCTGTTGCGCCGCACGGGTAAAAAAAAGGCCGAAGAATCTTCGGCCTTTAGTTTTTGCTTAGTGCACTGTGCCTTCCGCTTTGCGCTTCTCAGCGCTGAGGAAGTGGTAAGTCAGCTGGTTCTGCTCTTTATCGAGCGCCACCGATACCGACCCGCCGTCCACCAGCGAGCCAAACAGCAGCTCATTCGCTAACGGTTTCTTCAGGTTTTCCTGCACCGTACGCGCCATCGGACGCGCACCCATCGCTTTATCGTAGCCTTTATCAGCCAGCCAGTTGCGTGCTTCATCGCTCACTTCAAGCGAGACGCCCTTCGCATCCAGCTGCGCCTGCAGCTCGACGATAAACTTATCCACTACCTGATGGATAACCGTGCTGTCGAGATGTTTGAACCAAATAATGTTATCGAGACGGTTACGGAATTCTGGCGTAAAGATCTTTTTGATCTCTTCCATCGCATCGGTACTGTTATCCTGCTGGATCAGACCAATTGATTTACGCTCGGTTTCACGTACGCCGGCGTTAGTTGTCATAACCAGCACCACGTTACGGAAGTCCGCTTTGCGGCCGTTGTTATCGGTCAGCATCCCGTTATCCATGACCTGCAGCAGCAGGTTGAACACATCCGGGTGTGCCTTCTCGATCTCATCAAGCAGCACGACGGCATGCGGATGTTTGATTACCGCATCCGTTAACAGCCCGCCCTGATCGAAACCAACATAACCTGGAGGCGCACCGATCAGACGGCTGACGGTATGACGTTCCATATATTCCGACATATCGAACCGCAGCAACTCAATACCTAACGCTTTCGCCAGCTGTACGGTAACCTCTGTTTTACCTACGCCCGTCGGGCCGGCAAACAGGAAAGAACCCACAGGCTTGCGATCCTGGCCCAGACCGGCACGACTCATCTTGATCGCTTCGGTCAGTGCTTCAATCGCGTTGTCCTGACCAAACACCAGCATTTTCAGACGATCGCCGAGCGTTTTCAGGGTATCGCGATCCGTAGCGGAAACGCTCTTCTCAGGAATACGTGCGATGCGAGCAACCACAGATTCGATGTCTGAGACGTTAACCGTTTTCTTGCGTTTGCTAACCGGCAGTAAACGTGCACGAGCGCCAGCTTCATCAATTACGTCGATAGCTTTATCCGGCAGATGACGGTCATTAATATATTTCACCGCCAGTTCGACCGCCGCACGCACCGCTTTTGCGGTATAGCGGACGTCATGATGCGCTTCGTACTTCGGCTTAAGGCCGTTCAGAATCTGCACCGTTTCATCTACCGTAGGCTCGGTAATATCGATTTTCTGGAAGCGACGCGCCAACGCGCGATCTTTCTCAAAAATGTTGCTGAATTCCTGATAGGTTGTGGACCCCATCACGCGGATTTTCCCGCTGGAAAGTAATGGTTTGATCAGGTTAGCGGCATCTACCTGTCCGCCAGAAGCGGCGCCAGCACCGATGATAGTATGGATCTCATCGATAAACAGAATGCTACTGTTGTCCTGCTCAAGCTGCTTCAGGAGCGCCTTGAAGCGCTTTTCAAAGTCGCCACGGTATTTGGTGCCCGCCAGCAGTGAACCGATATCCAGTGAATAGATAGTGGCGTCTTTCATCACTTCCGGCACGTCACCCTGCACAATACGCCAGGCCAGCCCTTCAGCAATCGCGGTTTTACCCACGCCTGATTCGCCTACCAGCAACGGATTGTTTTTCCGGCGACGGCAAAGAACCTGAACGGTACGTTCCAGCTCTTTATCCCGCCCGATCAGCGGATCGATACCGCCAACGCGAGCAAGCTGGTTAAGATTGGTGGTGAAGTTTTCCATACGTTCCTCCCCGCCTGCTTGCTCTTCGTTAACCGGGTTTTCTGCGCCCGAGGCGGGCCCCTGTTCATCTTTGCGCGTGCCGTGGGAAATAAAATTCACCACGTCAAGGCGGCTGACTTCATGCTTACGCAGCAGATAGGCAGCCTGAGATTCCTGCTCGCTGAAGATAGCAACCAGTACGTTAGCACCCGCAACTTCGCTGCGGCCGGATGACTGCACATGGAAAACGGCACGCTGTAAAACGCGCTGAAAGCTGAGCGTAGGCTGTGTGTCGCGCTCTTCTTCGCTGACCGGCAACACCGGGGTTGTTTGTTCAATGAAGGCTTCGAGCTCCTGCCGCAAGGCCACAATATCCACCGTACAGGCTTCAAGCGCCTCTCTTGCAGATGGATTACTGAGCAATGCCAGCAGCAAGTGCTCGACGGTCATAAACTCATGTCGGTGCTCGCGCGCTCTGGCGAAAGCCATGTTTAAACTGAGTTCCAGTTCTTGATTGAGCATAGGCACCTCCCCCAATAGATCGCCTTATTCAGGCTTTTTCCAGCGTACACAGCAACGGATGTCCGTTCTCCCTCGCATATTTATTGATATGCGCGACCTTGGTCTCCGCCACTTCGGCAGTAAAGACACCGCAGATCGCCTTTCCTTGATAGTGAACTGTTAACATCACTTGCGTTGCACGTTCAACATCATAAGAAAAGAACTTTTGCAGTACGTCAATAACAAATTCCATAGGTGTATAATCGTCATTATTCAGAATAACTTTATACATCGAAGGTGGCTTTAAGCCTTCGCGGAGTTTGTCATCTGCAAGATGTTCAAAATTAAGCCAATCGTTAGTGTTTCCCATACGTACCCAATATGAAAACGTTGCCTGCCTGCATCAGACTAACACCCTTAAGCGTAAGTTTAGCACGCCTGAAATGCTGTCCGAAGCCGGTGAATTTTTGCACCAACCTGCAACTACGCGACCTTCATCACAAAAACAGCAATAGCGTTAACTGCTTCAAATTTTGATGAATTCGTCCCGGCATCTCTTCTTCATTCGCTTGACGCCTGGTGCGATTTCTCTACAGTACAGGCGTATGCTGGATGCGTTTTAACCAGCCTGGAGGCCAATGCCTCACTCCTTCACCCATTTGAATGTCTTGCGAGGGATCCAAAAGCATGGAGACGGGTACTGTTAAATGGTTCAACAATGCCAAAGGCTTCGGCTTTATCTGTCCGGTCGGTGGCGGCGAAGATATCTTTGCTCACTATTCCACTATCCAGATGGATGGCTACCGAACGCTGAAAGCCGGGCAGCAGGTTCAGTTTGATGTGCATCAAGGGCCAAAAGGCAATCATGCCAGCCTGATTGTCCCCGTTAATGCCGAAGCGGCAGTAGCTGTTACCGCCTGACCGCTTAGTGATATTCTGACCAACCTTGCAATAAAATGCCAGCCAGCGTCGCTGGCATTTTTATGGGTAACTTTTACCAACCTTAGTAAAATGGCGACGTCCTGTCACTTTTCAACCCCTCTTTTTACACGAAATAAATTTGTCCGCTTTGCTTGTGCTTGCCTGAATGACTTCAGGGCAATAAATTTGCGTTAAATCAATATCCCTGCTGTTTATCAGGACAAGTTACGCCTTTCGGATTAAAGTTGCATTTTTAATACAACTTTAAGGTGAAAGGCTATGTTTTGCGTACAATGTGAGCAGACTCAACGCCGAATTGCCAGTAATGGCTGTACCGGAGCACGCGGCGCGTGCGGAAAACTGGCGGAGACCTCAGATTTACAGGATCTGCTGATCGCCACGCTACAGGGGCTCTCTGCCTGGGCACTGGCGGCCCGCCAACAGGGTATTATTCTGCATGAACTCGACAGCTTTACCCCAAAGGCGCTGTTCGCCACGCTGACTAACGTCAATTTTGACTCCTCGCGCATCGTTGCTCTTACTCATCAGGCAATACGCTATCGGGAGGCGTTACAGGCACGCTGCAAGCTGCCCTGCAGCGCGCAAAATCATCCTGCAGCAGCCCTGGGCCTGGCAGGCGACGATTTACAGCAGCTGCAGCAGCAGGCACTGGCCTGGCGTCCCAATCGTGGAAACGAGGAGGAAGACATTATCGGTTTACGTCTGCTGTGCCTTTACGGCTTAAAAGGTGCGGCGGCCTATCTGGAACATGCCCACGTTCATGGTTATTTTGATAACGATATTTATCAACAGTTCCACCAGATGATGGCCTGGCTTGGCACGCAACCGGACAACGCCAGCGATCTGCTGGCGGCGGCGATGGATATTGGCAAAATGAACTTTGCTGTGATGGCGATGCTGGATAAGGCGCAGACCACCACTTATGGCTCTCCACAGCCCGTTGCGGTCAATACCCGGCCGGTAGCAGGCAAAGCGATCCTGATCTCCGGCCACGATCTGCGGGATCTGCAGCTGCTACTGGAACAAACAGCAGGCAGCGGCATTCATGTATACACTCACGGCGAAATGCTGCCCGCGCATGGCTATCCCCAACTAAAACAACATCCGCACCTGGTCGGCAATTACGGCAGTGGCTGGCAGAACCAGCAAAAAGAGTTTGCCGCCTTTCCCGGCCCCATCATCATGACCTCTAACTGTATTATCGAAGATCGGAAGAGCGGTTCAGCA
>DOOK01000253.1:0-3420 GCA_003512805.1 Erwinia sp.
GTCACTGATGGTGCCTGGCGTCACGATCCGCACCACTTTACGTTCGACCGGACCTTTGCTCAGCGCCGGATCGCCGATCTGTTCGCAGATGGCCACCGACTCGCCCAGCTGTACCAGTTTAGCGAGGTAATTCTCTACGGCATGATGCGGTACACCAGCCATCGGGATCGGTTCGCCCGCGGAAGCGCCGCGTTTGGTCAGGGAAATTTCCAGCAGCTGGGATGCGCGTTTGGCATCGTCATAGAACAGCTCGTAAAAATCGCCCATACGATAGAACAGCAGGATCTCCGGATGCTCAGCTTTCAGACGCAGGTATTGCTGCATCATAGGAGTGTGGGTCGAGAGATTATCAGTGGTCATTATCGGATCTTCTTTTCCAGTCCATTGAATATAAAGTCGGTGCGGCGCACCGTATTTTACATCAAAGCGGTGATTGGGCAGGCGGGCTGTACAGCGTCGTCAAAGCGGATGACGAGCGAAAGAGCGCTACGCCTTTTACTGGGGGGTATATTAACGCAGCGCGATCGATGCTGTCACAGGTAAAAGCCAGAGACGAGCCGCAAATCTTGCAAGAAGGACACCATTAAAAGCGAAGCCTTTTTTAACCTCAGTGCGTAAAAGAAATATTGTCCGGCTTTTACCGTGGCACCGTGAGGGCAGGGCAAGGGTAAATCAATCAGCCGTGGCCGTTTTGCAATGCCCAGACCGCCGCTTCCACGCGCGACTTCAGCTTCATTTTTTTCAGCAGATGTTTAACGTGCACTTTTACCGTGCTTTCGGTAATCGACAGCTTGCGGGCAATGGCTTTATTGGTCATTCCCAGCGTAATCAGCTTCAGAATATCGCGTTCGCGACGTGTCAGCTGCTCTATGTCGCGAGCTTCCGCAGGACGCGCTTCGCGCAGGCTGGCCACCAGCACATTGGTTAATTTTTCGCTTAAAACCATCTGGCCGGCGGCGGCCTGATGCAGCGCTTTCAGCAACGCTTCCGGTTCCATGTCTTTCAACAAATAGCCATCAGCGCCGTGCTTTAGCGCATTCACCACATCATCTTCATGGTCGGAGACGCTGAACACCACGATACGGCCGGAAAGGTCGATGGTACGCAGTTGCACCAGCGTGTCCAGCCCGTTCATGGCTGGCATATTGAGATCTAACAGGATCAGGTCGGGATCGTATTGTTCCGCCAGCACAACGCCCTGCTCGCCATTGCTGGCTTCAGCAATCACCTGCAAACTTTCTTCCAGTTCAATCAGCTGCTTAACGCCATTCCGCAGCAGCGGATGATCGTCAATCAGCAGGATAGTAGCGGCTTCTTCTTTCACGATTGGATGTTCCCTGGTCAGAAAGCGGCGGAGGATCCCCGGCTGGTCTCTTAATTTTACCGATTCAAAAGGATAACCCTATACCACTAAGGGAGTAACCATAAATATCCACAGTCAGGATGCTATGCAAAAATTATCCTGGGTTCTTTTTTAATTCTATGTATTTACTGATTTTTCTATCCAAGAGGCGACTACCTATCCAGGGAAGGCAGCAGGGCGGTGGTAAAGGACACCTGCATCCACGTTGATTTGCGTCAACCCGGCATCAGAAGCGGTTAAGCAGAATGCGCAACATTCAAACCGGAGATGATTATGACGCAACTTGCCCCTCTTCAACCCGAAGAAAACGATGCCGTTATCCAGGACTGGCAGCCGGAAAACGAGCTGTTCTGGCAGCAGCGTGGAAGACGTATTGCTAACCGTAACCTGTGGATTTCGGTTTTCTGTCTGCTGCTCGCTTTCTGCGTCTGGATGTTGTTCAGCGCCGTTGCAGTGAACCTTAACAAAGTAGGCTTCACTTTTACTACCGAGCAGCTCTTCTTATTAACTGCGCTGCCTTCCATTTCTGGCGCGCTGCTACGGATCCCTTACTCATTTGTGATCCCTGTCTTCGGTGGGCGACGCTGGACAGCCTTCAGTACGGGGATCCTGCTTGTTCCCTGCCTCTGGCTGGGATTTGCCGTGCAGAACACCCATACCCCTTTCAGCACGTTTGTGCTTATCGCGCTGCTGTGCGGCTTTGCCGGAGCAAATTTCGCGTCCAGCATGGGCAATATCAGCTTCTTTTTTCCTAAGTCGCAGCAGGGGGGCGCGCTGGGCATCAATGGCGGGTTGGGCAACCTGGGCGTCAGCGTGATGCAATTCGCCGCTCCCCTGGCGGTTTCCGTCGCCATTTTTGGCGCTTTCGGCGGTGAGGCGCAGCACAGCGGCAGTGGCGAGACGATTTGGCTGCAAAATGCGGCCTGGGTTTGGGTACCGTTTTTGCTTGTCGCCACCCTGGCGGCGTGGTTTGGCATGAACGATCTGGCGGCGGCGAAATCCTCTCTGCGCGAGCAGCTGCCGGTGCTCAGACGCGGCCACCTTTGGGTCATGGCGCTGCTTTATCTGGCAACCTTCGGTTCTTTTATCGGCTTTTCCGCCGGGTTCGCCATGCTGGCTAAAACGCAATTCCCGGATATCAGCATTCTCCACTACGCCTTTTTTGGCCCGCTGCTGGGCGCGCTGGCGCGATCGGCGGGCGGCATCATCTCTGACCGGCTGGGCGGGGTGCGCGTTACGCTGGCTAATTTTGTGCTGATGGCGCTGTTTGCGGCCCTGCTGTTCCTGACGCTGCCGGGCGAAGGGCAGGCCGGTTCATTTAGCGCCTTTTTCGCCGTGTTTATGGGGCTGTTTTTAACCGCCGGGCTGGGTAGCGGCTCTACCTATCAGATGATTGCGGTGATTTTCCGCAAGCTTACCCTTGAGAAAGCGAGTGCAGAAGGTAAGAGCATAGAGACCGCACAGCGGGAAGCGGTGACCGAAACGTCCGCCGCACTGGGTTTTATCTCTGCCATTGGCGCACTCGGCGGCTTTTTCATCCCACAGACGTTTGGCCTTTCGCTGGCCATGCTGGGCACGCCCACGGGAGCGATGAAAATCTTCCTTGCTTTCTATCTGCTTTGCGTCGGCGTGACCTGGCGGGTCTACGGCCGTCAAAATAAATTTTGATAACGTGCGGAGGCGATGTCCCTCCGCCGCCTGAGCACTATTACCCAAAGCTTTCAGGAGTTTTCCGGATGAGCAAATTTCTTGACAGGTTCCGCTACTTTAAACAGCTGGCAGAACCTTTTGCTGGCCAACACGGCCAGACACTCAACACCAACCGCGACTGGGAAGAAGGCTACCGTAGCCGCTGGCAGCACGACAAAATTGTGCGCTCCACGCATGGCGTAAACTGCACCGGCTCCTGTAGCTGGAAAATTTACGTCAAAAACGGCCTGGTCACGTGGGAAACGCAGCAAACTGACTATCCGCGTACCCGACCGGATTTGCCTAATCACGAACCGCGGGGCTGTCCGCGCGGCGCCAGTTACTCCTGGTATCTCTACAGCGCTAAC
>DOOK01000253.1:3469-5376 GCA_003512805.1 Erwinia sp.
TCTCTACAGCGCTAACCGCCTGAAATATCCGCTGATGCGTAAGAAACTGCTTAAACTGTGGCGTGAAGCCAAAGCGGAGCATCAGGATCCGGTTACGGCCTGGGGGGCGATTGTCAGCGATCCGGAAAAAGCGCAAAGCTATAAGATCGCTCGCGGTCGTGGAGGCTTCGTGCGCTCCAGCTGGCAGGAAGTCAACGAACTGATTGCCGCTGCCAATATTTACACGGCAAAAACGTTCGGCCCGGATCGCATCGTGGGATTTTCTCCCATCCCGGCGATGTCGATGGTTTCTTATGCCGCAGGCGCGCGCTATCTGTCGCTGATCGGCGGCGTTTGCCTGAGCTTTTATGACTGGTATTGCGATTTGCCCCCGGCTTCGCCTATGACCTGGGGCGAGCAGACCGACGTGCCGGAATCCGCCGACTGGTATAACTCTTCGTATATTATCGCCTGGGGCTCTAACGTGCCGCAGACCCGCACGCCAGATGCCCATTTCTTTACCGAGGTGCGCTACAAGGGCACCAAGACCGTCGCGATCACGCCAGACTACGCCGAAGTCGCCAAGCTGTGCGACCAGTGGATCAACCCTAAACAGGGCACGGACAGCGCGCTGGCGCTGGCCTTAGGGCACGTGATGCTGAAAGAGTTTCACCTTGAGCGTGAGGTTCCCTATTTCAGTGACTATGTGCGCCGCTACACCGATATGCCGATGCTGGTTCTGCTGGAGCCACGCGAAGGCGGCTACTATGCAGCCGGACGCCAGCTGCGCGCCAGCGATCTGATTGATAACCTGGGCCAGGAAAATAACCCGCAGTGGAAAACTATCGCCATCGACCAGGTGAGCGGTGAGCTGGTGGCACCGCAGGGATCCATCGGTTATCGCTGGGGTGAAAAAGGCAAGTGGAACCTGGAGTCGCGTGAAGGCGGCTCGCAGCGGGAAGTGACGCTTCAGCTCAGCCTGCTGGGCAGCCATGATGACGTTGCCGAGGTTGGCTTTCCCTACTTCGGCGGTCTGGAAAGCGACAATTTCAACAGTGTGGCGCTGGAGGAGATCCTGCTGCACAAGCTGCCAGTTAAACGCCTGCAGTTAGCTGACGGCAGCGAAGCACTGGTTGCCAGCGTGTATGACCTGACGCTGGCGAACTATGGACTGGATCGCGGGCTGCAAGACGATAACTGCGCAAGCAGCTACGACGAGATCAAAGCCTACAGCCCGGCCTGGGCCGAGCAGATCACCGGCGTGTCGCGGCAGAATATCATTCGGCTGGCGCGAGAGTTCGCCGACAACGCGGAAAAAACGCGTGGCCGCTCGATGATTATCGTCGGCGCCGGGATGAACCACTGGTATCACATGGATATGAACTACCGTGGCCTGATCAACATGCTGATCTTCTGCGGCTGCGTGGGGCAGAGCGGTGGCGGCTGGGCACACTATGTCGGCCAGGAGAAGCTACGGCCGCAAACCGGCTGGACACCGCTGGCGTTCGCGCTTGACTGGCAGCGTCCGCCGCGCCAGATGAACAGCACCTCATTCTTTTATAATCATTCCAGTCAGTGGCGTTATGAAACCGTCCGGACCCGCGAGCTGCTTTCTCCGCTGGCGGATAAAACGCGCTACAGCGGCAGCTTGATCGACTTTAACGTGCGTTCTGAACGTATGGGCTGGCTGCCTTCCGCGCCACAGCTGAACAGTAACCCGCTGTCGATTGCCGCCGAAGCAAAAGCGGCCGGCCTTTCTGCAGTCGATTTCACCGTAGAAAGCCTGAAAAACGGCAAGCTGCGCTTTGCCGCCGAACAGCCGGATGACCCGCAGAACTTCCCGCGTAATATGTTTGTCTGGCGCTCTAACCTGCTTGGCTCCTCCGGTAAAGGCCATGAATACATGCTCAAATATTTACTGGGTACGG
>DOOK01000381.1 GCA_003512805.1 Erwinia sp.
CGGGATGCTAACGGCCGCACCTCATGGATCCCTCTTGCGCAGCTAAGTCAGCAACCCAGCCTGCGCACTCGCGTTCCTCAGCTGGAGCAGCAGGTAAAAGATTTAACCGATAAGCTGGCTAATATCGACGGCAGCTGGAACCAGCGCACGGCGCAAATGCAGAAGAAAGTTGCGGGCAGCGATGACGTGATCAACGGCCTGAAAGCGGACAACCAGAAGCTTAAAAACGAGCTGATTGTGGCGCAGAAAAAAGTCAGCGCGGCTAACGTCCAGCTTGATGACAAGCAGCGCACCATCATTATGCAGTGGTTTATGTATGGCGGCGGCGTAGCCGGTATCGGTCTGCTGCTGGGCCTGCTGTTGCCGCACATGATCCCCAGCCGCAAGAAAAAAGATCGCTGGATGAGCTGATACGCTGTCGGGCATCTTCCGGTGCCCTTCTCCTCTTTTTGTCCGCAGACCAGGCGCTTCACAACGGTAGGAGAGCTTCTACACTTCACGTATGATGCCTGAAAATTTCATTCCGGGAGCCTGTAGTGAAGAGTTACCTTGTCGGTGGCGCGGTACGCGATGCCCTGTTAAATTTGCCGGTCAAAGACAAAGATTGGGTGGTGGTAGGGGCTTCACCTGCCGAGATGCTGGCGCTTGGTTTTCAGCAGGTCGGCCGTGACTTTCCCGTTTTTCTCCATCCTGAAACGCAGCAGGAATACGCGCTGGCGCGCACCGAGCGCAAAAACGGCAGCGGCTATACGGGGTTTATCTGTTACGCCGCGCCAGACGTGACGCTCGAAGAAGATTTGCAGCGCCGCGACCTCACCATTAACGCTATCGCTCAGGACGACGAGGGACGTTATTACGATCCCTACAACGGCCGTGCCGATATTGCCCGTCGTCAGCTACGTCATGTATCAGCCGCATTTAATGAAGATCCGTTGCGCGTGTTGCGCGTGGCACGCTTTGCCGCGCGCTTTGCTCACCTTGGCTTCGTTATTGCCGAAGAGACACTGGCTTTAATGCGTTCGATGGCGGAAAGCGGTGAGCTGAGCGAGCTGACGCCCGAGCGCGTCTGGAAAGAGACGGAAAAGGCGTTGGAGACACGCATGCCTCAGGTTTATTTCCAGGTACTGCGCGATTGCGGTGCGCTCGCCGTGCTTTTTCCGGAACTGGATAACCTTTACGGCGTGCCGGCTCCGGCCAAATGGCATCCGGAAATCGATACCGGCGTGCATACGCTGATGACGCTGGCGATTGCCGCCGAGCTGAGCGATGAAGTAGACGTGCGTTTCGCCACGCTGTTTCATGATGTCGGTAAGGCGCTGACGCCCCCGGAAAAATGGCCCAGCCATCATGGTCACGGGCTGGCTGGCGTCCCGCTGGTAGAGCAGCTTTGCCAGCGCCTGCGCGTGCCTAACGCCCTGCGCGATCTGGCCCTGCTGGTGACGGAGTTCCACGATTTGGTCCATACCGTTGAGCGGCAAAGCCCGGAAACGCTGGTGGCCCTTTTCGATCGTATTGATGCCTGGCGCAAACCCCATCGCGTGGAGCAAATTGCGCTAACCAGTGAAGCCGACGCCCGTGGCCGTACCGGATTTGAGCGCAACCCTTATCCGCAGGGCGATCATTTGCGTAAGGCATTTGAAATTGTGCAGAGCGTTCCAACGAAAGAAGTGGTCGCGGCGGGGTACAAAGGGGCGGAAGTCAGGGAAGAATTAACGCGAAGGCGTATTGCTGCACTGGAAGCGTGGCGGGCAGAGCCGTTATAAAAAGAAGCCGGACGACAGTCCGGCTTTTTTGACTAGACAAAAATCATGTAGACCGCAGCAGCAATAATGAAGCGGTAGATAGCGAAAGGAACGAACGAGATACGCTGGATCAGTTTCAGGAACACCTTGATAGCGATCAGCGCTACCACGAAGGCCGTCAGGAAACCTACGGCAAACATAGGCATATCAGCCATCGTCAGGAAGCCCAGGCTCTTATAAAGATCCAACACCGTCGCGCCCATCATCATCGGCACAGCAAGGATAAACGAGAACTCGGAAGCCGCGTAACGACTCACGCCCATCAGCATCCCACCGGAAATGGTCGCACCGGAACGAGAAAAGCCCGGCCACAGCGCAAGACACTGGAAACAGCCGATGATAAAGGCCTGACGGTAAGTCATATCATCAATCCCGACGGCTTTAGGCTGTTTGGGTTTCAGATATTCTGCCGCCAGCAGCAGCAGACCGCCGACAACCAGCGCATACATCACGTTAATAGGGTTAAACAGCGTTTTAATTTTATCGTGGAAAAGCAGGCCAATTACCACGGCAGGTACCATACCCAGCAGGATATGGATCAGCGTCAGGTGCCCTTTCCCTGTCCCCTCGTGCGGCACTTTGCCAAAGTGGATGCCAATCAGACCAAACAGACGACGCCAGAACATAACCACCACGGCCAGAATGGAACCCAGCTGGATAACTACTTCAAACGTATCGGCTTTATCACCCTCAAAGCCTAACAGATGACCGACAATGATCATGTGCCCGGTGGAAGAGACGGGGAGAAACTCCGTTAACCCCTCAACAATCCCAAGGATTGCTGCCACCCATAGCTGATGAATATCTGCCATCAAATCTACCCCTATCCGTATCAAAGCCATTAAAAAGGCGGTCGCTGTACGCCACCGCCAAAATTGTGCCCGCAGAAAGGCGGGCTAATCCTCAAGACCCCCATAATGTGGTTTGGTTTCATCGTGATGGCAATCACATTGCGTTTATTTCGGAATAGTCCCTCGTTCAATGATGACGCCAACCTGAAACGCCTGCGCTACGGCGCCCGGCTTGCTGAGTTTTATCCGTACCCAGGGCGACTGAAAACGCGTCAGCAACAGCGTGGCAACCTCTTCCGCCACGCGCTCTACCAGCGCAAAGCGGCCGCCTGCGACATGGTTGATAATCGCTTCAGAAACGTCTGCATAGCTCAGGCAGTCGTTAACATCGTCACTGGCCGCTGCTTTTCGGTTGTCCCAGGCCATTTCGACATCGAACACCAGCTTTTGCGAAATCGTCTGTTCCCAGTCGTAAACGCCTATAGTTGTGATAACGGACAGCTGTTCAATAAATACAATATCCATGATGCGAGTCTCTGTTTTTACGGTTGCCGGATACCACTTCCGACGGATTATGCGTATTATCCACGGATGACGAGAACAAAACGACCCCCTGAAGACGGAACGGTGTTATGAGTGTATTCGCGCCTGGTATGATTATTTTCGCGTATCTGTGCGGCTCCATTTCCAGCGCAATTCTGGTATGCCGACTGTTCAGATTACCCGACCCGCGGCAGCATGGATCCGGCAACCCCGGCACCACTAACGTGTTGCGTCTCGGCGGTAAAACGCCTGCGCTGTTCGTCCTGCTGTTTGATATCCTGAAAGGCATGTTGCCGGTATGGCTGGCGTGGCATTACGGCCTTTCTCCTTTCTGGCTGGGCATGATCGCTATCGCGGCCTGTCTGGGCCATATTTACCCGGTTTTCTTCCAGTTTAAAGGCGGAAAAGGCGTGGCGACGGCGTTTGGCGCCATCGCGCCGATCGGCTGGGATTTAACGGGCCTGATGACCGGCACCTGGCTGCTAACCGTGCTGCTAAGCGGCTATTCGTCGCTGGGCGCCATTATCAGCGCGCTGATCGCCCCGTTTTATGTCTGGTGGTTTAAACCCCAGCTGACCTTCCCGGTCGCGATGCTTTCCTGCCTGGTGCTGCTGCGCCACCACGATAATATTCAGCGCCTCTGGCGAGGTCAGGAAACAAAAATCTGGAAGAAAAAGCGCAAGTAAATTCAGATAAATTGTTGTTAATTTTAATAAAATAGCATTACGCCTTAGTGTTGATTCATTAAAACGATGACCCCACTTACACATTGTGGGTTCATTTATCACAAGGAGATGTGATGAAAGAATTAACAGAGCAGGAAGTCACGCAGGCCAGCGGAGCGGGCTATATTCAGGATACGCTTAGCGACACAGGCAGCGCTGTTGGCAGCAGCCTGTATGGCTTGGTCGCTAATGTAGATGTGGAGCTGCCGCTTATCGGTAAGGTGAGTGCAGGCACGCTTTTTCCCAATCAGGGCAAAGATGTTGGTTCAACATTGGGTAGTCAGGCTGGAG
>DOOK01000382.1:0-3442 GCA_003512805.1 Erwinia sp.
TGACGGAAGCTCGCGCGGGCTGCACGGACGACAAACTGAAAGCCAGTCATCAGGAAAAGATCAAAGAGCTGCAGCAGAAGGTGGAAAAGCGGCAAAAAGAGCTGAACCAGGAACGTGCGGACGGCGATGATAAAGAAAAAATTGCTAAACGTGAACGCAAGCTGGCAGAAGCAAAACGTGAACTGAAGGAAGTCCAGGCCGGGCCTTATTGAGGCAGGCAGGACTCTCATTACCGATTATGAAGGAGTTTGTTATGTCAAAAGATATCACTTCCGATCACCTGCGCGCGGAATTAAAAAATCTGGCAGATACGCTGGAAGAAGTGCTGAGCAACACCACTGATAAATCAAAAAACGAGCTGGATAAGCTGCGTAGCAAAGCACAGAGCGCACTGAAAGATACCCGTGCACGTTTGGGTGACTCCGGCGATCGCATTGCTCAAACTTCACGTGAAGTCGCTGATAATGCGGACGTATACGTGCGTGAAAATCCCTGGACCAGCGTGGGTATCGGCGCCGCTATCGGTGTAGTGCTAGGCGTGCTGCTGACGCGTCGATAACGATGAAAGATTCCCAGCAAAGCCAGGGTCCCGGCAAAGGGGTCATCAACATTGGGCAACGCCTCGTTACCACGCTGGTCGGGATTGTAGAAACCCGTGTCAGACTGGCAGTCGTGGAGTTGGAAGAAGAGAAGGCCAACCTGATCCAACTGTTGATCATGGTAGGGCTGACCATGCTCTTTACCGCTTTCGGTCTGATGAGCCTGATGGTGCTCATTATCTGGGCAGTGGATGCACAGTATCGTCTGATGGCGATAGGCATCACCACGGGGGTACTCTTTGCTTTAGCCTTGTTCTTCGGGTTATGGACGCTGACGAAATCTCGCCGTTCAACACTTCTGGGCGCTACCCGCAAAGAGCTGAAATCCGACCGTAAGCTACTGGAGAACGATTAATGAGTCGCGAGCGTGACGAGCGTAAGGCCGAGCTGCTGCGCCAGATCCAACAGCAGCGGCTTGATCTTAGCATCCAAAGAAAATTCTGGCTGGAAAGCACTGCACGTTACGATCGCGGCTGGTTAACGCTGCTTAGCATGAAGCGTTATATTGCGGTCGGCAGCGGCCTTGCTGCTATCTGGTCGGTGCGTAATCCACGCCGTATTACCCGTTTGGCCAGGCGAGGCCTGGGTATCTGGAGCACGGTGCGCATGGTGCGCAACTTCATACCGGGCCGTTAATCTTTCTGCTTTCTCCTTCAGGTTCAGCGCGTCTGAACCTGAATACTCAACTTTCCTGAATAACTTTGACAGTTTAACTCGCTTACAATCTCCCCTGCTGACGAATATTATCTTCTGCAACGACCTGAACTTAACGCTTACGCGGCGTCATGACCGGGCTCCATGCGGCCAGGATATTTTCCGGCCAGATAAAATTTATCGGGGATTAACATGAAAAAATTAGAAGATATTGGCTTTCTGGTCGCACGTATTTTGATGCCTGTGCTGTTTATCGTAGCAGGATGGGGAAAAATTACCGGCTATGCCGGTACGCAGCAGTACATGGAAGCGATGGGCGTTCCGGGCTTTCTACTGCCGCTGACTATTTTGCTGGAGTTCGGCGGCGGACTGGCCATCCTGTTTGGCTTCCTGACCCGCTTTACCGCCCTCTCCACCGCCATTTTTACGCTAATTACCGCATTTGTTTTTCACAGTAATTTTAGCGTGGACGGTAACTCTATTAATTTCATGAAAAATATGAGCATCTCCGGCGGTTACCTGCTGCTGTTTATTACCGGACCTGGCGCATACAGCCTCGATCGTTTAATCAAAAGAAAAAAATAAAACAATGCGTAAAGCGGGGCTCTGCGCCCTGCTTTTCAATAATAAAAAACTGATCAAAAAATGACTTCACCAGGCTGAGATAAAGCCCGTGACTTTTCTCTGCATGTTATTAAACGTGAGTATATTCATTGTTACTTTCAGAGCCGGTACGCTCTTTAATCCGCTTTTTTTATATCTTGCGAAATAGCGCCAATGCCAAATTTAATGACAATGCCAGAACCAATATTTAAACCCGTACTGGTGATAGCCCGTTCCAGAATACTACCGGTGCCCGATGCCAGCGTACTCGCAGTTGTAACTGCACCCGCTTTCAGGCCTCCCGCAAAGCTGCCCCTGTCCACAACATTACCCATCGCCGCCCCATGCTTTTAACCGGAATCGGCAAAAACCAGCTTCTGAGATAGCCTCAGCTTCCTGATTATTTAATTCAGTGATGATATTGCTCTTTGCTTATGAATATTTCCATGGCATAAAAGATGGCTAACTTGCAATTTAATAGCACACAAAAAATTCAAAAACATGCATAAATAAAACCATGAAATTCATAATGATAAATTTCTTTTAATTTTCCTGATAACAATATGAAATAAAGAAAACTTAACGATATAACGGGAATGCACCACCAGGAAAATATTAAAAGCCTCATATTCAAACCACTCACTTTTTTACGTTAATTATCTGCTTTCGGAAAAAGTGACGAGCTTTTTTCTGATAACCCGTTATATTCTTATATTATCATCTGATTATCAGGGAGTTTTTATGGGACAGCTTATTGACGGTGTCTGGCACGATAACTGGTATGACACAAAATCTACGGGCGGACGCTTTAAACGCTCTGATTCGGCCTGGCGCAGTTGGGTCACAGCCGATGGCTCCGCCGGGGCGGACGGCAAAGCGGGTTTTCGCGCGCAGGCAGATCGCTATCACCTTTATGTTTCGCTCGCCTGTCCCTGGGCGCATCGTACCCTGTTGATGCGCAAGCTAAAAGGGCTGGAAAATCTGATTTCCGTGTCGGTGGTTCATCCGCTGATGCTGGAAAACGGCTGGACGTTTGATGAAGATTTTGCAGGTGCCACGGGCGATAGCCTTTATCAGAATGAGTATCTTTACCAGCTTTACCTGCATGCCGACGAAGACTATACCGGCCGTGTTACCGTCCCGGTGCTTTGGGACAAGCAGCAGCAGACTATCGTCAGTAACGAATCGGCCGATATTTTACGCATGTTTAACAGCGCATTCGACGGCGTAGGCGCCCGCGCGGGCGATTATTATCCGGCGGACTTGCGTACCAAAATTGATGAGGTGAACGGCTGGGTTTATGACACCGTTAACAACGGCGTGTATAAAACAGGTTTTGCCACTTCTCAGACGGCCTATGACGAAGCGGTTTCAGCCCTGTTCCGGTCACTGGATCGTCTTGAACAACTGTTGGGGCAGCATCGCTATCTGACCGGCGATCGTCTGACGGAAGCCGATCTGAGGCTGTGGACAACATTAATCCGCTTCGATCCGGTTTATGTGACGCATTTTAAATGCGATCGCTATCGGATCGGCGATTACCTGAACCTGAGCGGTTTCTTACGGGAAATTTATCAGCTGCCGGG
>DOOK01000382.1:3580-6120 GCA_003512805.1 Erwinia sp.
GAAATTTATCAGCTGCCGGGCATCGCCGAAACGGTGGATCTGGCGCATATCCGTCACCATTACTACCGTAGCCATAAAACCATCAATCCCTACGGCATCATCTCGACCGGGCCCGCTTTCGACTGGGACGAGCCACACGGGCGCGATGAAAGATTCCGCTAGCTACCCTTATCCCCTGAGCGGTGCGTGGCGCTTTGCCAGCAGCTTAGGGATTTCCCGCAGGCACCATGACTTTGCTTCACCCATGCTGTCGCGGCGCCAGGCCATAATGATATCCACTTCTTTACTGTATTCAGGGCTGACGACACGCAGACGCCCTTCGGCAATATCTTTTTCCACCATCGGGTACGGCATGGACGCCACTCCCAATCCGGCCAGCAGCGCACGTCGCTTGTCTTCGATTGAACTCACGGTCAGCCGCTGCTGCTTATCCAACAGCTGTACGGTCAGTACCGGACGTTCACGAGCCGTATCCGCTACGGCAATCCCCCGGTATTTAACCCGCGAAGGTTCTGATAACGGCTCCGGTTCCTGATGAATAGGGTGATCCGGACTGGCAACAATCACGCTCATTATGCTGTAAAGCTTGCGGGTATTGATCTCGGAAGAGGCCCGGAAATGCATATCCGGCGCGATGACGATGTCCGCGCGGCCCTGCTCCAGCCGTTCCCAGGCGCCGGCCAGCACTTCTGTGACCAGCGCAATCTGCGTATTGGCTTTTTCGGCGAGTTTATCAATCAAAGGAAAGAGGTATTCAGAAGGGACCAGCGCCTCGGTGACAATGGTCAATTGCGTCTCCCAGCCCCGCGCCAGCGCTTCCGCATCGGTGGTCAGCTTGTCGGCCGCTTCCAGCAGAATGCGGCCCCGCTCCAACAGCATGCGCCCCACGTTGGTGAATTTAGTTCGGTGGCCAGAACGGTCAAACAGCACCACGTCCAGCTCTTCTTCCAGCTTTTGCATGGTATAGCTGAGCGCTGAAGGGACCCGGCCCAGCTCATCTGCCGCCGCCGCAAAACTGCCACGTCGATCGATAGCATCCATTACTCGCAGCGCTTCCAGCGTCAGAGCGCGATCTTTTGCCATAGCGGTTCTCTTTCAGGATTTTTGAATATGGCAAGCAGATTAACTGGCTAACAATCTGGCGTCCAGCGCCTTACTATAGCGACATAATAAATGACCGACGCGGTTTGTCGGTTAACAGGGGGAAAGATGATTACCAGTCGCACAGTGCAACAATGTGGTCAGGCCGATTACGGCTGGCTGCAGGCGCGGTATACCTTTTCCTTCGGACACTATTTTGATCCACAACTGTTGGGTTACGCCTCTTTACGCGTGCTCAATCAGGAAGTGCTGACACCAGGGGCTTCCTTTCAACCTAAAACCTGGCCTAAGGTCGATGTCGTTAATCTGATCCTGCAGGGCGAAGCGGAGTACCGTGATAGCGACGGCAATCATGTCGTGGCGCGTGCGGGTGAAGCTCTGTTGCTGGCGGCCCAACCAGGGATCAGCTACAGCGAGCATAATCTTAGTAGCGATCAGCCGCTGACACGTATGCAGCTCTGGCTGGACGCGTGTCCTGACCGGGAAAATGCGCCGATCCAATGTCTGTCGATTCCGGATAACGGCAATGCGGCTCTTCTGGCCTCGCCGGATGGCGCAGAACAGAGCCTGCAGCTTCGGCAACAGGCCTGGATCTATCATATAAAGCTGCAGCCGGGCGAAGATTATACGCTGCCATTACGTGGTGCACGCGCTTATCTGCAATCGATTCACGGTAGCTTTACCGTTACAGCTTCTTCAGCGGCTCAGCAAGTGCTTGCCTGTGGCGACGGTGCATTTATCGCAGAAGAGCAGGCCGTTACGATAAGGGCAACCACGCCGACGCGCGCCCTGGTGATTGACCTGGCCGAATAGCGGCCGTCAGCTCATCAGAGGTGAGGCCTGTCGGCGAGGCATTTAGCTACCTGATACGTCAAATAAGCTGACGGGCACGGCGACCCGTTCGCCAATTGACCAACCTTTTTTTCCTAAAATGTGCTGAGGCGTATTTTCCGGCACGTTAAAAAAGAAGGTGTTGCTCTCTTCCTCTACTTTCCCCTCGTCTAGATCTTCCGGGGTCAAATCCATTTCGTCCAGCTCTTCCTCGGTCAGCCCTAACTGGGTCGCCAGTATCGATCTTTTCATTGTTTGTCTCCTGAGTGTTAACGCTTACGGTGAAAAATGCGTGACGTCTCGTAGTTATTTTACCTCCTCATGTCAATTTCGTTGATTAATCTCCCGTTGATTTTTTATATCCTGTTTTCAGAGGTTGCAGACGATAAGGAGCAGGGAGTGAAAAAGCTGGCCGTTGTATTTGTTTTTTTGCTGACTGGCTGTGTTGATTCAGGCCGCATCGGGTTACATCCTGAGTTGAAACAGCTTTACCTTGAGGGAAGCCCAAACGAGGTGGCGGAATGTCTCTTTTCTGCGGCGATCAGCCAACAGTTTCACCTGGAACGGGATGGAGGGCTGTCTGAGGGGATGGCGAAATATAACCTGAC
>DOOK01000390.1 GCA_003512805.1 Erwinia sp.
TGGCAAACCGGACTACCCTGATTTTACCCATCGCTACCATTCGGCTACCGCTACGCAGCAGGCATTTTTGCTCAGCGATACGCTGACTTTCTCGCCGCAGTGGCATTTACTGCTGGCCGGTAGCGAAAGCCTGCTGACCTCGGCCAACTATGCCAACAGCGGTCTGCGCAGTAGCCATGCCAGTGATAGCGGCTTCAGCGGCTCTGCCAGCCTGATGTATAAGCCTGTCGATCCCGTGACGCTCTACGTAACCTATGCCGACAGCCTGCAGCAGGGCGATACCGCACCGGCCGGCTCGACTAACGCAGGCAGCATTCTGTCGCCTTATCGCAGCAGGCAGGTTGAAACAGGCAGCAAACTGGCGATAGATAAAGTGCTGCTGACCGCCGCGCTTTTCCAGATAGATCGCCCTTTTGCCTACACCAATACTGGCGGGGACTATGCCGTAGAGGGCAACCAGCGCAACCGTGGTCTGGAACTTATGGCTGACGGCGATGTTAGTGACAATCTGCATCTGTATGGCGGTATGACCTGGCTCGATCCACGGCTGCGCGATACCGCCAGCAGCAGCACCACCGGCAAGCAGGTGGTTGGCCTGGCCCGCTACACGGCCAGTCTGTTCGCCGCTTACGATTTGCCTTTCCTGAACGGCACGGATATTCATGGCGGCCTGCACTATGTGGGACGACGCAGTACCGATAACGCCAACGACAGCTGGACAGGCAGCTATGCAACGTTCGACATAGGGAGCCGCTATAAAACGCGACTTTTTAATACGGAAACCATTTTTCGTCTGGATATCACCAACCTTACCAACCGCCATTACTGGACAAACATCGTGCCCGGAGGCCTGAACGGCTATAGCGGCGCGGGTTATGCCAGCGCCCAGCTCGGCGAGCCGCGTATGGCGCAACTCTCTATGGAGCTAACGTTCTGATGAATCTACGTCTGATTTTCCCTCTACTGACGGTTTTCAGCCTTCTTTTGCCGCCTGCGGTAGGGGCCCGGAGCGTTATTGACGATGCCGGAAATAAAGTTGAGGTGCCGCAGCAGGCGCAGCGGATTGCGGACGGCTGGTATGCACATCATTCCCTGCTGATGACGCTGGGTGCGGGAGACCGCATCGTGGCAACCGTTAATCACGCCAGCGATCGCCCCTGGATGTTTAAAATACAGCCCTCTCTGGCGCAGGCGTTGGCGGTGCATGGCCGCACTTTTAACAGCGAAGCGTTGCTGAACGCAAAAGTGGACGCGGTATTTGTCCCGGCAGAAGAGGCAGGTGCCGACGCTTACCGGCAGGCCGGCCTGCCGACCCTGGTCATGCGCTTCGACGATTTCCCGTCTATGGAGCGCTCGCTGTTAACGACCGCTGAGGTAGTAGGCACAGCGCAGGCCCGACAGCGAGCGCGGGCCTATAACGCCTGGCTGGATCGTCAGATTGAGTTTATCAGGGCGAAAACGGCAGAACTGCACGACGGCCAGCGGCCTGGCGTTTTGCATATTCAGTCTCTGCATCCCCTGAAGGTTGACGGGCGCAGTACCCTGATTGATACCTGGATCCGGCTGGCCGGTGGTCGTAACGTGGCGGCGGAAGTGAATGGCAATATGAAAGAAATCTCGCCGGAAAACGTCCTTTTCTGGCAGCCGGATATCATCATTATTGGCGCGGGAGCCGGCAAACTGGCTGATTCAGATTATGCGGCGTTGTTTGCCAGCCTGCGAGCGGTAAAACGCCATCAGGTCTGGCAAAATCCGGCGGGCGTGTTCCCCTGGGATCGCTACGGGACAGAAGCCGGACTGCAAATCCTGTGGGCGGCCAGGCTTCTACACCCTGAGCTTTTTCCACAGCTTGATATGATAAAAGCCACGCAGGATTTTTACCGCCGCTTTTTCGATTACGCGCTGACGGCCGATCAGGCGCAGCGGATACTGCATGCGCAGGGGCCAAAGTAAGCCGGGCCGTCAGATCTTATCAGGCACGTTCCAGCTGCAGTCGATTTCATCGTCGTGGCTGGAACAATCTGCAATCGGATTGCTCACCGGCTGTTGCTGAGGATGGCGGTGCGTCATACAGCCACACAGCAGTAAAAAGCAGAGCAGCACGCTATATTTTTTCATTTTTTATTCAGAAAGAATTGCCTGAAGAAAGAATAAAATGACGAGCGTCAACGTCAGTATAACGTGCGTGACAATACTTTATTTATCGCTAATTAAACTACAAAAAAAGATAAAAATAATATTATTAATACAACGATATTATTATCCTTTTTAATCATCTATTAACATCCGAGCCTGATTATTAATTGGCACCTGTTTCATTGCGCCGGGGAATAACATTGCCTTCTGCTCTTATCGGGATCGCCGGGGGGCGGCTCTGTCATCCCCCTCATCCTGTCACTAATATCGCATCAGGCCAGACTTTCTGTAGATCATCAGGAGACAGGGACGCTGCGAGGGAGTTATCCGACTGGCCAGCGCAGGCTTAAGCCTGCGCGGCTGCATCAGTGCTTGTTTAACTCTTCAATGAGTGTGCGGTTGAACATCGCAGGATCTTCCATTTGTGGGGCGTGCCCCTTTCCTTTAAATTCGATCAGCACTGCATGAGGGATTAGCTTCGCCGTTTCTTTACCCAACTCGTTATAATGCCCTACCTTCGCTTTTACCTCCGGTGACGCAATATCACTGCCAATGGCGGTCGTGTCTGCTGTTCCGATCAGCAGCGTTGTAGGAACGGTCAGGTTTTTGAATTCGTAATAAACCGGCTGGGTAAAAATCATGTCGTAGAGCAGCGCGGAATTCCAGGCGACCAGCTTATGACCCGGCCCCTTATTCAGACCGGCCAGCATCGTGACCCAGCGATCGTATTGCGGCTTCCACTGGCCGCTATAATAGGTTTTCTGCTCGTACGCCTTAATACTTTCCGCGCTGGTTTTCAGCTCTCGCTGATACCAGTCATCCACGCTGCGCCAGGGGACGCCCTTCGCCTTCCAGTCTTCCAGCCCTATCGGGTTGACCAACACCAGCTTTTCTACCTGCTGTGGATACATTAACGCATAACGTGTAGCCAGCATTCCGCCGGTCGAATGGCCCACCAGCGTGGCTTTGTCAATATGCAGGCTGGCAAGCAGCTGATGCGTATTTAGCGCCAGCTGCTGGAAACTATACTGGTAGTACGCCGGTTTGGTTGAGGTGCAAAAACCGATCTGATCTGGCGCAATAACCCGGTAACCGGCATGACGCAATGCCTCAATGGAATCCTGCCAGGTTACGCCACAGAAGTTTTTTCCGTGCATTAACACCACGGTTTCTCCGTTGGCTTTTGTCTGGGGACGCAGGTCAATGTACCCCATAGAAAGGGGTTGACCCTGTGATGAAAAATTAAATTTCTCAACAGGATAGGGAAAATCAAAGCCCTGCAGTTCTACGCCATACCGCGGTGTATTATCGACCGCCAACGCAGTAAAGCTCAGTAGTACGACGGAGGCCAGCCATAACTTATTCTTTTTCAACACATTCACTCTCCTGCCTGATGTTTAGCTGAAACGAACCCGCCACGTTGCCGCTTTAGAGCGATAAACGGCGCAGCTATGGCGTAAGCTCGCCGTAGCGATTAGCAAAAAGAGCTACGCCTGTGGCGAATTCTCAATGGGTGAGTAAAGTTAATTTGTTACCACGTGTTCAAAAGGAAGACAAATGTTAAACAATGCGGGTTGGCTTGTTTCATTGCTGTGGTTGAGCCTCTGCTGCAAACTGGAGCCGGAAGCGCCGGAACGTTCAAGCTTCTTTATGAGCGCCTGACAGCCCATACAATGATTTTCCTGTGGAAACAGGCTATTACGCCGTTTCCACAGGTAAGTTACTCTCAGTCAGGATGCTTATCAGACGTAAAATCAATCACCATCCGGCCTTTGATTTTTCCTTCCAGCATTTCCTCAAAGATTTCATTAATCTCCTCAAGCGAGCGTTTGGTAACCTTAGGCACCACTTTGCCTTCTGCTGCAAACTGGAAAGCCTCAGCCAGATCTTCACGCGTCCCCACCAGTGAACCGACGACCTGAATGCCGTCCAGAACGAGACGGGGGATATTCAGGCTCATTGATTCTGGCGGTAAGCCAACGGCTACGATGCGGCCACCGGCACGCATGGCATCGACCGCCGAATTAAATGCCGCTTTAGCGACTGCTGTCACCACTGCCGCGTGCGCGCCACCCGTTTTTTCCTGGATGATTTTCGCCGCATCTTCCTTCAACGAATTGATAATTAAATCGGCGCCCATTTCTTTTGCGAAAGCCAGCTGCGCATCGTTTACGTCTACCCCAATCACTTTGGCATTAAAAACGTTTTTAGCATACTGCAGGGCCAGGTTTCCCAGCCCACCCAGGCCATAAATC
>DOOK01000062.1 GCA_003512805.1 Erwinia sp.
CGTCACGGCGCAGGTGCGGAGCTGACCCGCTATACCCTGAGCATGATGGTGCTGGAGCGTAAGCTGAGCGCCAGCAAAACCGCACTGGACGACCTCTCAAAACGTATCGCGCAGCTGGACCGCCAGCTGGCGCACTACGACCTGGAATCCGATACGCTGCTGAGCGCCATGGCGGCCATCTACGTAGATGTGATCAGCCCGCTTGGCCCGCGTATTCAGGTGACCGGCTCGCCCGCCGTGCTGCAAAATTCGCAAATTCAGAGCAAAGTCCGCGCGGCCCTGCTGGCCGGTATTCGCTCCGCCGTACTCTGGCATCAGGTAGGCGGCGGCCGCCTGCAGCTGATGTTTTCACGCAATCGCCTTGTTAAAGAGGCGAAGCAAATCTTATCCCGTTGTCCCCCACCTCTTTAATCTTCAGGAGTTACACTGATGGAATTATCCTCTCTGACTGCCGTCTCCCCGATTGATGGTCGTTATGGCGACAAAGTCAGCCCGCTGCGCGCTATTTTCAGCGAATTCGGCCTGCTGAAATTCCGCGTTGAGGTTGAAGTTCGCTGGTTACAAAAACTGGCCGCCTGCGCAGAGATCAAGGAAGTTCCTGCATTTGACGCGGACGCAAACGCTTACCTTGACGCAATTGTTGCTAATTTCAACGAAGAAGACGCGGCGCGCATTAAAACTATCGAGCGCACCACCAATCATGACGTTAAAGCGGTAGAGTATTTTCTGAAAGAAAAAGTAGAACCGGTTGCCGCGCTGCATGCCGTGTCGGAATTTATTCACTTCGCCTGCACTTCTGAAGATATCAATAACCTCTCGCACGCGCTGATGCTTAACACCGCGCGCCGTGATGTCGTTGTACCTTACTGGAACAGGATTATTGCGGCAGTAAAAGATCTGGCGGTACAGTATCGCGATATTCCCCTGCTTTCCCGCACGCACGGACAGCCCGCCACGCCTTCCACGCTGGGCAAAGAGATGGCAAACGTTGCTTATCGCTTTGAGCGCCAGCTGCGTCAGCTGGAGCGCATTGAGGTACTGGGTAAAATTAACGGCGCGGTGGGCAACTATAACGCCCACATTGCAGCCTATCCGGAAGTTGACTGGCACCAGATGAGCGAAAGCTTCGTCACCTCGCTGGGCATTACCTGGAATCCGTACACCACGCAGATTGAGCCGCACGACTATATTGCCGAAATGTTTGACTGCATTGCGCGCTTCAACACCATTTTGATCGACTTCGATCGCGACGTGTGGGGCTATATCGCGCTGAATCACTTCAAACAAAAAACCATTGCGGGCGAAATTGGTTCCTCTACCATGCCGCACAAGGTTAACCCAATCGACTTCGAAAACTCTGAGGGTAACCTGGGTCTGGCCAACGCGGTGATGCAGCATCTGGCGAGCAAGCTGCCGGTTTCCCGCTGGCAGCGCGATCTGACCGATTCTACGGTGCTGCGTAATCTGGGCGTCGGTATGGGCTATGCGCTGATTGCCTACCAGGCAACGCTGAAGGGTATTTCCAAGCTTGAGGTAAACCGCGATCGTCTGTTGGATGAACTGGATCACAACTGGGAAGTGCTGGCTGAACCGATCCAGACCGTTATGCGCCGTTACGGTATTGAAAAACCTTACGAGAAGCTAAAGGAGCTGACTCGCGGCAAGCGTGTCGATGCGGCAGGCATGAAAGCCTTTATCGACGGTCTGGCTCTGCCTGAAGAAGAAAAAACCCGCCTGAAGCTAATGACGCCAGCCAACTATCTGGGTCGCGCAGTGCAGATGGTAGACGAGCTGCCTTAATTTTCGGCGCGCCATCGGTTTCTCTCTTATAGGGCCGGCATAAGTCGGCCTGTGTTGATCTATTGTTTATCTGCTTTAACCTATACTTTTCTCAGATCGTAACCGGTCCCGACTTTGACCAAATCTCCAGAAAGGATAATGTTATGCGCGTACTGATTGTGGAAGATAATCCCCTGCTGCGTCATCACCTGGCCGTGCAGCTGCGCGAAATGGGTCATCAGGTTGATGCAGCGGAAGATGCGAAAGAAGCTGACTATTTTCTTACCGAACATACTCCTGATATTACCCTGGTCGATTTAGGTTTGCCGGACGAAGATGGCATGGCGATGATCCGCCGCTGGCGTACTCTGGACGTTAAGCAGCCGATTCTGGTGCTGACGGCTCGCGAAGGCTGGCAGGCCAAGGTCGAAGCGCTGGAAGCGGGCGCGGACGACTACGTTACCAAGCCTTTTCATATTGAGGAAGTGGTGGCCCGCATGCAGGCGTTGATGCGCCGCAACAGCGGCCTGGCTTCGCAAATCATCACGCTGGCGCCTTTTCAGGTCGACCTCTCACGTCGTGAGCTGAGCGTCAATGAACAACAGATTAAACTGACGGCTTTTGAATACACCATCATCGAAACGCTGATCCGTAATGCCGGTAAAGTCGTCAGCAAAGATTCACTGATGCTTCAGCTTTATCCCGATGCTGAACTGCGTGAGAGTCATACCATCGATGTGCTGATGGGGCGTCTGCGTAAAAAAATTCAGGCCTTCTGCCCGCAGGATGTCATTACCACTGTCCGTGGACAGGGCTATCGGTTCGATCTTTGATGCCGCTGCTTCGTCCTGACAAACCTTTTTCACTGCGCGCCCGCTTTCTGCTGGCCACGGCAGCGGTAGTGCTGATCCTGTCACTTTCCTACGGCATGGTAGCCGTCGTCGGCTATGTGGTCAGTTTTGATAAAAACACTTATCGGGTCATGCGCGCCGAGAGCAATCTCTTTTTTACCCTGGCGCAGTGGCAGAATGACCAGTTAACCATTGCCCAGCCGGAGCGGGTTTCGCTCAATTTTCCTACCCTGGTGTTTATTTATAATGAGGAAGGAAAACTGCTCTGGCAGCTGCGGGATGTGCCGGAGATCCGCTCGCGCATCCAGCGAGAGTGGCTAAAACGTGCCGATTTTTATGAAATCGATACGGATAACAGCATCAGCCGTCAGGCACTGGGTGATAATAAGGATGCACAAAACAAGCTCACCGCCTACGACGATGATAACAGCGACTCCTTTACCCATTCGGTAGCCGTGAACCGCTATGCGGCAACGTCGTCTCTTCCGGCACTGACCGTAGTCGTGGTCGATTCTATTCCCCAGGAATTACAGCATTCCGACGTGGTGTGGTCTTGGTTTAGCTATGTGCTGCTGGTTAATCTGCTGCTGGTTATCCCTTTATTATGGCTGGCCGCGCACTGGAGCCTGCGGCCGATAGGCTTGCTGGCCGCCCAGCTGCGCGAACTGGAGCACGGCACGCGCGAAACCCTGGCCGATGAAACGCCGCAGGAGCTGCAAAGCCTGGTGCGCAATCTTAATTTTCTGTTGGATAACGAGCGGCAGCGTTATACCCGCTATCGCACCACGCTCAGCGATCTGACACACAGCCTGAAAACGCCACTGGCGGTGCTGCAAACTACGCTGCGTTCGCTGCGCGGCGGCCGCAATATTTCCGTTGAGCAGGCCGAACCGATTATGCTGGAGCAGATAAGCCGCATCTCACAGCAGATTGGCTACTATTTGCATCGCGCCAGTATGCAGGCCGATCACAACGTGTTGAAGCGCGAGCTGCATTCCGTTCCGGCCCTGCTTGATAGCCTCTGCTCGGCGCTGAACAAAGTTTATCAGCTTAAGGGCGTAGAGTTGACGCTGGACATTTCGCCGGAAATTACCTTTGTCGGCGAGCAAAATGACTTTATGGAAGTACTGGGCAACGTGCTGGATAACGCCTGCAAATACTGCCTTGAATTCGTGGAAATTCGGGGCCGCCAGACCGATGACGAGCTGCATCTGATTGTCGAAGATGACGGGCCGGGCATTCCGGAAAGCAAACGTGATTTAATTTTTATTCGCGGGCAGCGTGTCGACACCCTGCGCCCTGGCCAGGGGATTGGCCTGGCCGTCGCGCGCGATATTGTTGAGCAGTATGCCGGCGATATCATCGCCACTACCAGCGAGTTGGGCGGGGCCAGAATGGAAGTCATTTTCCGCCGTCAGGAAGTGGTTGGCGAGAAACCCTGAAGACAGTAATTTGCGGCGGCGGCCGCAAATGCTTTTCCCCGCTCTCCTTTACGACTGTTATAATCGATAAAATTCAGCGTTTCAGGAAGACCCATTATGGATTATCAGCTCGACCTCAACTGGCCCGATTTTATCCAGCGCTACTGGCAAAAGCGTCCTGTCGTGCTCAAGCGCGGCTTCAAGAACTTTGTCGATCCTATTTCCCCGGATGAGCTGGCTGGCCTTGCGATGGAAAATGAGGTCGACAGCCGACTGGTCAGTCATGAGAACGACAAGTGGCAGGTTGCGCACGGGCCGTTCGAAAGCTTCGATCACCTTGGCGAAACCAACTGGTCGCTGCTGGTACAGGCAGTCGATCACTGGCATGAGCCCTCAGCTGCGCTGATGCGTCCTTTCCGCTTTCTGCCGGACTGGCGTACCGACGATCTGATGATCTCCTTCTCCGTGCCCGGCGGCGGTGTTGGCCCGCATCTGGATCAGTACGATGTCTTTATTATTCAGGGTACCGGCCGTCGCCGCTGGCGAGTAGGCGAAAAAGTCGCCATGAAGCAGCATTGTCCGCATCCGGACCTGCTGCAGGTTGAGCCATTCGACGCCATTATTGATGAAGAAATGGAGCCG
>DOOK01000063.1 GCA_003512805.1 Erwinia sp.
ACACCACGACTACACTCTTTCCCTACACGACGCTCTTCCGATCTGCCGTCATCGATGCGCAGTCTTCCCAGCCCGTAACAGAATTGCAGGGTTATAGTGCCGCCGGAGACGCGCTGCCGTCGTTAACGCCGCAGATGCCCGCGGTCGTTTTCTTTACCTCCGGCTCTACTGGCAAGCCTAAAGGCGTGGAGCTCAGCCATATTGGTTATCAACGCTGGTTTGAAGGCGTACAGGAGCTGATGGCGGTTAAGCCGGACGACCGCGTGGCTTTAACCACCAATCACAGTTTTGATCTCTCGCTGGGAGAGATCGTGCTCAGCCTGGTATCCGGCGCCGCGCTTTATGTACCTTCGCAAACGGTGGTGCGCGATCCTTTTTCGCTGCTGCCCTGGCTTGACAGGCATAGCATCACCATCTGGCAGTCTGTGCCCTCGTTAATGCGGCAGATCTTGCACTTCTTTCCGCAAAGCGACGCGTTACGTACGCTGCGAATTATGATGTTTTGTGGTGAACCTCTTGAAGTATCTCTGGTGGCCAAATTTCGCCAGGCGTTTACTCATACCTCAGCGCAGCCACTAAATCTTTACGGCCCTGTGGAAGCTTCAGTTCAGGTCTCCTGGTGTTGGGCCTATGAATATCTGCACAGCGCATTAACCGTGGTGCCGCTTGGCAAGCCGCTAAAACATGCGCAGATCCAGCTAGTTGATTTTGGCGAGGGCAGCCAGGAAATACAGGTCAGCGGAGAACATCTGGCCTTGCGTTATCTTGACGAGGAGAAAACGCGGCAGGCATTTATCGACCACGATCCGTCCCGGCCGCGCTATTACCGCACGGGGGATATCGGCGCGTTAAACGACAACGGCGATATTGAATATCGTGGACGCGTGGACGATCAGGTCAAGATTAACGGTTACCGTATTGAGCTTAGCGAGATAGAAAAAAATATTATGGCACGTTTTGCGGCAAGCGATGCCTGCGTCATCCCGGTTTTAACAGAGGATCGTTATGAACTGGCGGCCTTTGTGGTTGCTGAAAACCATGACAGTAAAGCCTTACGGCGAACGCTGGCCGAAACCCTGCCGGTTTATATGCTGCCCCGCCGCGTCTTTTTCCTTGATGCGTTGCCTCTGACAAGCAACGGCAAACGGGATAAGGTCAGGCTGAAAACGGAGTATCTGTCATGAAAATGGGGGCGATAGGCTACGAACTCGGCGAGTTTCCCGTGGCGCTGGAAGACAACGTTTATCTGGCTAATGTGCGCAAGAGTCAGCTTTTTCTGAGAACCATGGGGTTTGGCCACTACCATCGTACTGAACGTACGCTTGGCGCCTTATCGGAATGCGCTATTAAGAAAAGCTTCGCCAGGGCGGGCATTACCGCCGCGGAGGTCGATATCGTCATTTATGCTTCCAGCACGTTTGGCGATCGGCACGGGGATGTCATTGATAAAGATGTAGCCAGCTGCCTGATTAACTGCGGGCTGGAGCATGTCTATCCCATCGGCGTTTATCTTTCCCAGTGTAATAACTTTTTTGCGGCGCTGGATATCGCCGCACAGTATCTCAAAGGCGAAGAGGGTAAAACCGCGCTGTTGGTGTTTGCCGACAGGGTGTTGGATGAAACCACAAGGTTCAAAAATCTGGCTATTAACAGCGATGCGGCCGTGGCCTGTCTGGTGTCGACCCGCCCCGATAGTGAACTGGAATTCGACGTCAAGGGCATCAGTAAACGAACCCGGCTGACGACCGGCGACATGATTGACCCGGTCAGTAACGCTATGGATCGCGAGATCCATAACAATTATCTGGAAGGGATCCGTTACGTTTTTGATGACGCGCTCACTCAGGGACAGCTACAGCCGGAGAGCCTGCAACAAATTATTTGCCACAATTTCAGCTATAGCGCCCTGCGACAGATCGCCAGCGCTATCAGCCTGGACGATAGTCTGTTTTACAAAAATAACATACCGGTATTTGGTCACGCCTATACCTGTGACAGCTTGATCAATCTTGACAGTTATTACCATGAAAACAATTCCACTGTAGATCATCAGAAGTATATTGCTGTTATTGGGACAGGATTATATTTCTGGGGAATGGTGGTTTTAAAACCGATAAAAAAGGAAAAAGCATGATCGCTAAAGAGACGCTACTGGACATCTGGAAAGATACCGCTCAGCTTAAAGAGATCGATCCGGACAGAACGCTGTTTGACCTGGGGATGGATTCAATAAAAGTCATCGATATCTCAGAGTCTATTTTCAAATTAAGCGGCATCCGCCTCGAGTGGGAGGAGTTTAACATTACCTCTTCGCTGAACGAGGTGTATGACCTGCTCAAGGTTAAGGCGGCGTAATTTTATAATAAGGGCGACTCTTATCGCCCTTCCTATTTAAATCAGGGCGTTATGAGCAATTACATCGTAAGACTGGACGTTGAGCATCACCAGGCAGGTTTAGTGGCTATTGAAAAGCAGGGCAGCGCATTACAGCTTTGCTATAAAGATAAAGAGCAACGTATTGAGTGGAATGTGCCCGAACCCCTGATAGCTGTCGGCAGCGAAGAGGGGCATCTGTGTTTTACATTTAGCCTGGCGAACAACGCACAGCTAAAGAAAAAGCTTTATTTTAACGACGGGACGTTTGGGTTTCGCATTCCGGATGGGATCAGCTACTTTCTGACCTGTGAAATAGCAGCATTTCCCTTCTCTTTTTACCAGGCGAGAGAAGGTTCCTGCATTACCTTCATTCATCCTGCGGCTACGGTTAATTTACAGGTTCATATAGAGAAAACCGTTTGTGAAGATGCGGCGACGAAGAAATATTTTACTGACTATACGCTTATCAGTGGTAACTTGCGGAAAACCTGTCGATTGTACGCCGGTGACGATATAGTCATTGGCGAATACTGGCTTTGCCAGAGTCCGAAAGCGACGTCCTGGCCAGTTTTTTTGATCAATAATCACGCTATGGATAAACAACAGGTAGCCCGTTTGTGTCCTTAGCAATTTAAAATTCAAGTATGCGGTATGGAAGCGTGATGGTATGAAATTATTTTTAAAAGGCACGGCGGGCAGGTTGTTTATCATAAACGGACTCACCGCTCTGTCTTATGCATTCATATTACCTGTAATGAGCACGTTTTTAGTCGAGGGGCTAAAGGCACAACCGACTTTTATTACGCTTTACAGTATTGGTTTTGCCACCTCGGGGATCGTTTTCAACCAATGGATGGGGAAAATGGTGGATCAGGGGCACAGCAATAAAAAGCTTTTTATCTGTTCCCTTATCGCTATCTTTTTGTCCGCCTTAGCTTTTTTATTATGTCACAATGCCTGGCAGGCCCTGTTGACGGGTCTTTTTCTTATGGGGCCGGGCAACGCTTCTGTACCGCTGCTGCTCTCTATGATCCGGCACTATTCCGTTAACGCCGGGGAAAACGCCACGCGTCTTAACAGCCAGATGCGGGCAGGCGTGTCGCTGGTGTGGATTGCCGGCCCGGCGCTGGCCTTTATTATGGCCGATGCCTTCGGATTTCGGTTTAATTTTATCGCCTCGGCTTTGCTGGCAGGCTGCGTCATTATTTATTCTGTCTTTATGCTGGATCCTGCGCAGGTGCAGCCCGTTAAGTCTGCTGTAAAAGAGGTCGGCCGCCGCGCCGTTCCGGCAGTGGTCTGGTTATTAGGGGGCGTAATCGTTTTGTCTAACCTCGCAAACCATCTTTATATTACAGCGATGCCACTTTATATCCTGCGCGAAATAAAATTACCCGGCTATTTCCCCGGCCTGTTGCTGGGAATGACGGCTTTGCTGGAGATCCCGGTGATGCTTATCGCATCAGGATTATCCGAGCGCTACGGCAAATTTAAAGTCATGCTGGCCGGTTTTTGTTTTGGTCTGGTCTATTACTCGCTTCTGCAGCTGGCGGACTCCATGGTCACGCTGCTGCTGCTGCAGTGTTTTAACGCTTTATTTTACGGGGTCTTTGTCGGGTTAGGCGTGACGATTATCCAGGAAGCGCTGCCGGAAAAAAGAGGCTTTTCCTCCGCGTTCTATTCCAACTCAATGCGGGTAGGAATGATGCTCGGGACTTCTCTTGCCGGCATCCTGGCGCAGCTATATAGCTTCAGGGTAGCGCTGTTGGCGCCTGTGGCATCCATTTCTTTGGCCGCGCTATTAATACTATGGGTAGCATTATCTTCTGCCTCCCAAAAATTAGACGTTGCCCGTGCAAATGATATCTGAACCGACGTTATGTTTGTGCGCGCCGCCTGGTACCGAGCCACGGGCGGCCTCTTTTTGACAGAAGTTGCCATTTAATGAGGGAAAGATGGAAAGGAAAACGTTAGTGCTGGTGGGCTGTGGTAAAGAATTATACAGGAAGTACCTGCTGGAACAGATTGCTTCTGAATACCACGTCTGGCTTATTTCTACCGATGAGGTCACCTGGCAAAAACCGTTAATTCAGGGTTCGATAAAGGTGAGCGATTACGCTTTTGATACGATCGTGACAGCGGTGGATAATCTTAAAAAAGATTTCCCTGTTCATGGCCTGATATGCTGGGACGAAAGATTTATCATGGTAACCGCCGACGTTGCCGGGCATTTTGGCCTGGCCTCAGCAGGCAAAGAGGGGATCAGGGGATGTCGGGATAAATCCCTCTCCCGACAACGATTATCCGAGGCGGGTCTGCTACAACCTAAAAGCCGGTTATGCCATACGCTGGCGGAAGCACAGGCTTTTGCCGACGCTACCCGCTACCCGCTGGTGGTAAAGCCTCGTGGCATGGGAGGCAGTATTGGCGTGGCGCTGGTAAAAAATCCGCAGGAACTTGTTTTACGTTTTAATGAAGCTGATGCTGTCAGTCATCAAGGGGCGGCAGATTTTCAGAACGGCGCCGTGCTTGAAGAGTATATTGACGGGCCGGAAATTAGCGTTGACGGCAAGATAATCGATGGATGCTACCAGCCCATGTTTGTGGCAAGAAAGCGCATCGGTCTTGAACCGCATTTTGAAGAGCTGGGGCATACGCTTAGCTATAACGATCCGCTGCTGAGCGATGAAAATTTACTTACCGTGCTGGCCTCGGCGCATCAAGCGATTGAATTTAAAAATGGCGTAACGCATACCGAGTTGAAAATAACGCCGAAGGGTTTCCTGATTATCGAAATCAACGGGCGTCTGGGTGGCGATCTGATCCCCTGGCTTGCCACGCTTGCGATGGGTATAGCGCCCGGATTGATTGCGGGCAGGATTGCCTGCGGCGATCCCGTCGATGCCGTCGTGCCGAAAAAAAATCTCAATGCGGCGATTAGCTTTAAATATCCGGAATTCGATATGACGGTGGATGGGGTTACGCTGCCAGCGCCGGAAATTACCTGGGATGCGCAAACTTATTGCGTACAGCTGGCTTATCCGGGCGATAAACTGGCGCGGCCGCCGTCCGGCTACGTTGCCCGCGCGGCTTATTCATTATCTGTTTTTAACGAGGGCGTAGAGGGTGACAGGCTGTGCCGACAGCTGCTGGAGGCGGTGACGGTTACCGGCTCGCCGCTTACCGAACCCGTACTTTGAACGGAAAGCCTGCTTTTGCCGGCAGGCTTGCCAAATCGGTTATTCACCGACGCCGCGCCGGTGAATAACCGCCGACAAAGCCTTAAGCGACGGCCTGTTCCGGCAACCGCATCAGTCCGCCAGTTTCTCACTCAGCGCGGCGGCAGCGGGTTTTTTCCATTGCGATTCCAGCTCTTGCAGCGATTTGCCCTTGGTTTCCGGCACAAATTTCCACATAAATATCGCCGCCAGCAGCCCCATTACG
>DOOK01000064.1:0-737 GCA_003512805.1 Erwinia sp.
CTGATCGCCGATACGGCCGGACGCTTGCAGAATAAATCGCATTTGATGGAAGAACTGAAGAAAATCACCCGCGTCATGAAGAAACTGGATGAACAGGCGCCGCATGAGGTTATGTTGACCATCGACGCCAGCACCGGTCAGAACGCCATAAGCCAGACTAAGCTGTTCCATGAGGCGGTGGGCCTGACGGGCATCACATTGACCAAGCTGGACGGTACCGCCAAAGGCGGCGTGATTTTCTCTGTAGCCGATCAGTTCGGTATTCCTATTCGCTATATCGGCGTTGGCGAAGGCATCGAAGATTTACGATCGTTCAAGGCGAACGATTTTATAGAGGCACTATTTGCCCGAGAGGACTAGTTAGGATGATTCGCTTTGAAGAAGTCAGTAAGGCTTATCTCGGCGGTCGGCAAGCGCTGCAGGGAGTAGATTTTCATCTGCAACCGGGAGAAATGGCGTTTCTGACCGGGCACTCCGGGGCGGGCAAAAGTACCCTGCTGAAACTGATCTGCGGTATCGAGCGCCCTAGCGCCGGCCATTTCTGGTTCAGCGGGCATGACATTAGCCGCCTGAAGAGCCGGGAAGTGCCTTTTTTACGCCGCCAAATCGGCATGATTTTTCAGGATCACCATCTGCTGATGGACCGGTCCGTCTATGAAAATGTGGCGATTCCGCTGATTATAGCGGGCGCAAGCGGGGAAGATATTCGTCGCCGCGTTTCCGCCGCGCTGGATAAA
>DOOK01000064.1:908-4281 GCA_003512805.1 Erwinia sp.
AAAAGTTATCCTATTCAGCTGTCCGGCGGTGAGCAGCAGCGTGTCGGTATTGCCCGCGCGGTGGTTAACAAGCCCGCCGTGCTGCTGGCAGATGAGCCTACCGGTAACCTGGATGACGCGCTGTCCGAGGATATTCTGCGTTTGTTTGAAGAATTTAACCGCGTGGGTGTCACCGTGCTGATGGCTACTCACGACCGGGCGCTGATCGCCCGCCGCAACTATCGTCTGATGACGCTGGATCAGGGTCGTTTGCACGGAGGCAACTATGGCGAATAAGCGTAACCCGCGCCCGGCCGCGCCAAAAGCCGCAAAGCAGCCTTCCAAAAGCAAAGCGCTGAAGGGCGGCTGGCAGGAACAGTGGCGTTATGCGCTGCGCGGCACGCTGTCCGACATGTGGCGTCAGCCGCTGGCAACGCTGCTGACGGTGATGGTGATTGCCATCTCTCTGACGCTGCCAAGCGTGTGCTTTATGGTCTGGAAAAACGTTAGCAGCGCGGCGCAACAGTGGTATCCGGCTCCGCAGCTGACGGTTTATCTGAGCAAGACGCTGGACGACGACGCGGCGGAAAACGTGGTGGCACAGCTGAAAAAAGAAGACGGCGTAGAGAAGGTTAACTACCTGTCGCGTGAAGAAGCGATGGGCGAATTCCGCAACTGGTCGGGCTTTGGCGGCGCGATGGATATGCTGGAACAGAATCCGCTACCGGCCGTGGTTATCATTACGCCGCAAATTAATTTTCAAAACTCGGACACCATGAACAACCTGCGCGATCGAGTAGCGAAAGTGCAGGGCGTGGATGAGGTCAAAATGGATGACAGCTGGTTTGCCCGGCTGGCGGCACTGGCTGGGCTGGTGGGTCAGGTGGCAACTATGATCGGCATCCTGATGATCGTCGCGGTTTTCCTTGTCATAGGCAACAGCGTACGGCTCAGCATTTTTGCCCGTCGCGATACAATTAACGTGCAAAAGCTTATTGGCGCGACCGACGGCTTTATCCTGCGACCGTTTTTGTACGGGGGCGCGCTGTTGGGCTTTTTTGGCGCGCTGTTGTCGTTAGCCCTCTCCGAAGTGCTGGTCTTCCGCCTGGAGTCGGTCGTTACCCAGGTTGCCGCCGTGTTTGGGACCACCTTCAGCCTGCACGGGTTGGCCTGGGATGAAAGCCTGCTGCTGCTGCTGATTTCGGCCATGATCGGTTGGGTTGCCGCCTGGCTGGCGACAGTACAACATTTACGTCGATTTACGCCGCAGTAACCTCTTCTCATTTTTTTTGATATACTATTCCTCTGTTGCATGAGCATCGTGCCGCAGAGGAAGTCCTCCTCGTAAAATTTTTTCCGGCCTGCTCCCCTTCCCGAGAAATGTGTGTATATTACGCACAGCTGACAGTGAACTTGTGGATAACTTTGTAGTCGAAGTAGCACAGATTGCTCTCCTTTCTCGCTATCGTTCACGTAGTCTTGTGAACCGCTCAGGGAAAGTGCGGCAATATTGCTTAATACAGAGAGGGTTTGAATGACCAAAGAAATGCAAACTTTAGCTATTGCTCCTTTAGGCAACCTGGATTCTTACATCCGGGCGGCTAATGCCTGGCCTGTGCTGACGGCAGAAGAGGAAAAAGCGCTGGCTGAACGGCTGCATTACCAGGGCGATCTGGAAGCAGCCAAGAAGCTGATCCTGTCTCACCTGCGCTTTGTTGTTCATGTCGCTCGTAACTATTCCGGCTATGGGCTGCCGCAGGCGGATCTTATCCAGGAAGGCAACATCGGCCTGATGAAAGCGGTACGCCGCTTCAACCCGGAAGTGGGCGTGCGGCTGGTGTCGTTTGCGGTGCACTGGATCAAGGCTGAAATCCACGAATACGTGCTGCGTAACTGGCGCATCGTTAAAGTGGCCACCACCAAAGCGCAGCGCAAGCTGTTCTTCAACCTGCGTAAAGCCAAACAGCGTTTGGGCTGGTTCAACCAGGATGAAGTGGAAATGGTCGCGCGTGAACTGGGTGTCACCAGCAAAGACGTGCTTGAAATGGAATCGCGTATGGCGGCGCAGGATATGACCTTTGATCCGACGCCGGAAGACGAAGGCGAAGGCCGTTCAATGGCGCCGATGCTCTATCTGCAGGATAAATCTTCCGACTTTGCCGACGGCATTGAAGAAGACAACTGGGATAACCATGCCGCAGATAAGCTGAGTGATGCTATGCAGGGTCTGGACGAACGCAGCCAGGATATCATCCGTGCCCGCTGGCTGGACGATGACAACAAAACCACGCTGCAGGAGCTGGCCGATAAATATGGCGTTTCTGCCGAGCGTGTGCGTCAGCTCGAAAAGAATGCAATGAAAAAACTGCGCGTCGCGATTGAAGCGTAATTCGTAGCGGTAAAAAAAGGCGACCTCCGGGTCGCCTTTTTTGTTTACGCTCTTTGCCTGCGGGTGGCAGTCTCCCTGCCAAAGCCCAAAGCTGTACCTTGTGTCAGACCTGTCAGGGGCGCTGCCAGACCCAGCCATCCCCCAGCGCGATAAACCCTTGCTCAGGCATAAAGGCAGAAAGCGCTTCGTTACCGTTATTCGCCATCCACCAGCACGTTACGGCAGCGTTTTGCGCCAGCACTTCTTCCAGCAGGTAGCTGCCCACGCCACGCCTTCTGGTGACTTCCCGCACCATAAAATCCGCCAGCTCGCCCCGGGTTTCCTTCAGCGTAACGTTTACCGCCGCCAGCAGCCGGTCATTAAATTTTGCCGCATAAAGCCGATGCTGCTCGTCCAGTCGGGTTTCCAGTTCGGTCGGATCGCTGTCCGGCCAGATTTTACGCAGATCCAAAAGATCCTGAGTGCTTAAGCATTGCAGTCTGAGAATGGTCAGTTTCATAACGGTTACCGTGCCGACGTGAGAGGCAGATTGTAGCGAAAACAGAGGCAAAGGGGCGCGTAACTTTTTTTGTATAAAAACAAAGCAATCTGTCAGGGTGGCGTTTAAAGTTAAAGAGAAACGCTGAGTTAGTGCGTTGAATGCAGAATAACCCGCTGGCTGGGTGGCGAAAAGTCCCGCGTTTGTACCCGTCATTTATGCTAAAGCTGGCGGTGATAGCCCATGATGTCAGTTGATTTACAGAAGAAAACTCCTGTTTAATAACCTGAAATTTATAGCCTTATTAATAAAAACCTCTGTATCCCGCGCTAACCCTTTCTTCTTATGGTGTTTGTCGACGGGAACAGGATAAAAAACAGCAAACACAAGATGGGGTAGTCAGGATGAAAATGAAAGGTAGCGCGTTTTTAGCAGGCTGTATGGCACTGGCGTTCAGTCACGCTGCCACCACAGAAGATATTAAAGTGGCCATTGTTGGCGCTATGTCTGGCCCGGTTGCGCAGTAT
>DOOK01000065.1 GCA_003512805.1 Erwinia sp.
CAGATGAAACAGTTACCGTTTTTCTTCGCCTTCTTTTTTACCTTCCGCTGACCGGGAGGCGATTCGTCGTAGCAGAAAGAATACGAAGACGAACAACAAGGCCTCCCAAACGGGAGGCTTTTTTTTTATGAATATCTGACAGGTAGCCCTATGAACCCCGAAAATCCCCTGCTGGGCCTGCGCGAAAAAATCAGCGCGCTGGATGAACAACTGTTGAGCTTACTGGCTAACCGCCGGGCGCTTGCGGTTGAGGTTGCAAAGGCAAAAATGGCCACGCACCGTCCCGTACGTGACATCGACCGCGAGCGCGATCTGCTGGAACATTTGGTCACGTTGGGCAAAGCCCATCAGCTTGATGCACATTATATCACCCGCCTTTTTCAGCTGATTATCGAAGATTCTGTCCTCACGCAGCAGGCGCTGCTGCAAAAGCACCTGAACCAAATCAGCGCCCAGTCAGCACGTATCGCCTTTCTCGGTCCAAAAGGTTCTTACTCACACCTTGCTTCACGTAACTATGCCGCTCGCCACTTTGACACTTTTATTGAGTGCGGCTGTCTGAACTTCCGCGACATATTTCAACAGGTGGAAACCGGCCAGGCTGATTACGCCGTATTGCCGATCGAAAATACCAGTTCCGGCTCGATCAATGAGGTTTACGATCTGCTGCAGCAGACCAGCCTTTCGCTGGTTGGCGAGATGACGCTCCCCATTGACCACTGCGTGCTGGTCACCGGCAGCACCGATTTACAGCAGATAGAAACCGTCTACAGCCACCCTCAGCCTTTCCAACAGTGCAGCGAATTTATCCACCGCTATCCGCACTGGAAAATTGAATATACCGAGAGCACCGCTGCCGCAATGGAGCAGGTCGCGGCGTTGAAATCACCGAAGGTTGCCGCGCTGGGCAGCCAGGCGGGCGGCGAGCTGTATGGCCTGCAGGTGCTGGAGCGCAACCTGGCTAACCAGCAACAAAACATCACCCGCTTTGTTATCCTGGCGCGCAAGCCCATTGAGGTTACGCTGCAGGTGCCGGCCAAAACCACCTTGATTATGGCGACAGGGCAACAGGCTGGCGCGCTGGTAGAGGCGTTGCTGGTTCTGCGACAGCATAATTTAGTGATGAGTAAACTGGAGTCACGCCCTATTAACGGCAACCCATGGGAAGAGATGTTTTATATCGATTTCCAGGGCAACTTGCGTTCAGAAGAGGTGCAGCAGGCCCTGCGCGAGTTAGCACCCATAACCCGCTCGCTAAAAGTATTGGGCTGTTACCCAAGCGAGAACGTCCTACCGGTCGAACCTTCCTGACTATCGCCAAGGCCGCTTTCCGGAGCGGCTTTACCCTCATTGCCAGACCGGTCACCCCTACTGGATCATTTACCTGCCCTGCCGCTACATCATTCTTTCTGTAACGTTTTTCAGGGAAATTTATGCGCACCTTTTTACGCTTTACGGTGCTGCTTTCGGTCAGCCTTTTCTGCTTCTGCCAATCGTCAGGTTACCGATCAGCCTGGCCACGAGGTCACCCTTCCCAGTCGCGTTGTAGTTTTACGGATATTTTAGTTCAGCTGAATGCTCCCCCTACCCTCGTGGAGCTTCCTGGTAACTGGAAGAGTAGCCTGGCGATGGCTATACGCGGCTGGTGCCGGTGGTGACGCATCGGCCGGCACAGGGGCATTTAACGCATGTGGATGTGGAAAAGCTGGTCGCGCTGCATCAACAGGGGGGCGTTACTATGCACCGCAGGAAATGATTGTCACTGTTGCTATCCCGCCGCCTTTTGAAATGCTTACGCTTTCGCCGTGTATGATGAGAACGGGCGGCCGCTGGCGGATTTCTTACTAAGCACGCAAGCGCAGGAAATTTTAGCGAGGGGCGGCTTTCTGCCGCTCAGGAAGAAGCAAACGTACAGGCCAGCGGTTGGCCTGCCGTTAGCACGCAAAAGAGGCCCGTTATCGTCGGCTGTCGTTAGCCTGACGTAGCAGTGAACGGCTTTCCAGCATGAAGCTCTGAGCGTAATCGCCAAACCAGTGCTCCACACGGCGGAAGCTGTCGACAAACGCCTGCTTATCACCCCGCTCCAGCAGCTGAATTGCCTCACCAAAACGCTGATAGTAACGTTTAATCAGCGCCAGGTTATTTTCTGAAGACATGATGATATCCGCATAGAGTTGGGGATCCTGAGCAAAGAGTCTGCCCACCATCGCCAGTTCAAGACGGTAAATAGGCGATGAGAGCGCCAAAAGCTGCTCAAGATTAACGTTCTCTTCCGCCAGGTGCAGGCCATAAGCAAAAGTGGCAAAGTGACGTAGCGCCTGAATAAAGGCCATATTCTGGTCATGCTCTACCGCGCTGATGCGATGCAGACGCGCGCCCCAGACCTGAATCTGTTCGAGGAGCCATTGATAGGCTTCCGGCTGTCGACCATCACACCAGACCACCACCTGTTTTGCCAGGCTGCCGCTGTCCGGGCCAAACATCGGGTGCAGCCCCAGCACCGGGCCGCTGTGCGCGGCCAGCATCGCCTGAAGCGGGCCGTTTTTCACCGAGGCAAGATCCACCAGGATACAGTCTTCCGGCAGCGGTGGCAGGTCGGCAATTACTTTTTCCGTCAGGTGGATCGGCACGCTGATGATGACCATTCCGGCATCTGCCAGCAGGCTTTCCGCCTGTGCCCACTCCTCTTTATCCAGCGTTTTTACCTGGTAACCAGAAAGGGTCAGCATCTTTTCAAACAGCCGCCCCATTTTGCCCTTGCCGCCAACGATGACGACCGGGCGAAGCTGCGGATGCAGGGTTTTAAAGCCCTTATCGTTTTCGCTGGTGTAGGATTCACGCATGACGCGGCGTAGCACATCTTCAATCAGATCGGGCGGTACACCAAGCGCCTCCGCCTCTTTACGTCGTGAAGCCAGCATGGAGGCCTCACGCTCCGGTACGTAAATCGGCAGACCATAACGGCTTTTCACCTCCCCCACTTCTGCCACCAGGCTTAACCTTTTCGCCAACAGATCGAGTAGCGCTTTATCCACTTCATCAATTTGATCGCGCAGCGCGGTCAGTTCAGCCACCATAATTAACCCTCTTGCAACATACGCGCCGCCAGTATGCCATCCAGTTCCTGATGGATGTTCCGCAACAGCGTGTCGGTCGTTTCCCAGTTGATACAGGCATCGGTTACGGAAACGCCATAGCGCATGGCGCTTTTAGGCTGTTCGGACGACTGGCTGCCTTCGTGCAGATGGCTTTCCAGCATCAGGCCGATTACGGAACGGTTGCCGTCCCTGATTTGGGAGACGGCGGATTCGGCTACGCCGGACTGGCGACGGAAGTCTTTGTTAGAATTAC
>DOOK01000225.1:0-1852 GCA_003512805.1 Erwinia sp.
CTTTGCCTTTGCCTTTGCCTTAATCGTTACAGAGATTATAAAATAAGTGCTGCTTCATCTTCATCACGAAAATAAAGACGTAACCAGAGCCTTTATGAGGTCGTGAAGGTTTTTCTTATTTTTCAGTCGTTGCCCTCTCTTAATGATATAACGAAATTTTAGCCTTGAAATGAAACCGGATGAAGTGGGTTGGTATATTAATTAGGTGTCGAGAAGGGCTGTTTTCAATTCAGCATAACAGGAGCTTTAAAATTAATAAGGATTAGCATCAACAGATAAAGAGAAAACCAGGCCAGAGGAAACCATGACTGCTACTGCTACTGCTACTGCTACTGCTACTGCTACTGCTACTGCTACTGCTACTGCTACTGCTACTGCTACTGGCAGGCATAATACACGGCCAGACGGAAATGCCGGGAATCGCGATGGGAACCGGATAATAAAATACAAAGTTAACGGAGAATGGCGTAACGTTGGCGGTAGTCTGGCTCGTGCGGCAGGCAAAGTAGCGACTGACCACAATTACGCTATTAATAAGGAAGGGGCGTTACAGGTTTATTTAACAGGAAATGAATAGAAATAAACACCTCAGGTCAGAGTGATTATGCTCCGTTACGCTCTAAGCCGGATCGGCCTGCCGTTAACTTTCCTCACTGCTCTGGAAAGGGTGGAAAAAAAGTACACCAGCGATGGATCATATTTAAAAATCCTGTAAATGATATTTATATCATCGAGGCAGCGACTTTCCTCTTAAATTAGCTATCACTAATAGTGAGTTTCAGGCTGAGTTTATACAGATGAAACTCTCCTTTCTGCCATCTCCTGAACGCCAGGCCTGGCGTTTGTAAAAAGCATAATTGCCTTTTTAAAAGCTCTACAGATTAGCTGTGGTTTGGCTGCTGGCTGCCGACACGCAGCGCCCTAAGACCGGCAGAGAAGCTTTACCGGTCCGATACCTGCATAACGACCCGCTTTCACTTACTCATATTGTAATTATTCTGTTAATTAATTTTTCTTTTTATTAACCTTAATTTAACTTTCTACGCTTGTTTGAATAATTTTTAATTTAATCTGGTCGGATGAGTGGTAAATATATCACCAGATCGGTATTATTTTAATCAGTCTTGTTTACTCTTCCGGAGGGCGTATGGGCCTTTATCATTACTACTCGCTGCCTCATCTTATACTGCGTCGGCTGGCAACGCTTGCGGTCGGTGTTCTTGCGCTGCCGTTTATGCTTTTTTACCGCGACCGCGCGCGCTTTTACAGCTATCTGCATCGCTGCTGGTGCAAAACCAGTACGCAGCCGGTCTGGCTGGCGCAGGCGGAAAGCGCCGCGGCGGATTTTTATTAGGGATATATCGTCTCGCTTACCGCGCTTTACAGCACGCTAATGCCCCATTTTTGGGGCATTTTTCTTTTTTACCCGCTGCTTTGCCTTGTTCCATAAGGCTTTTAACCGTCTGCCTTTTTGCCCGATAACCAGCAGTAGCTTTCCTCAGTGCAAAGTTGTACAACTTATTTTGTCTTGTACAGTTTTAAGCGCTACACTTAATACAAAGCAAAGGGGAGAAAGGTATGAGTGAGAAAATTCCGGTGGGCATCAGCGCCTGCCTGCTTGGCGACAGTGTCCGCTTCGACGGCGGCCACAAACGTTGTGCCTTTGCCGCCGAGGATCTGGCGCCTTTTATGCGCTATGAGCCGGTATGTCCGGAAATGGCAATTGGTCTGCCAACGCCGCGTCCGGCATTGCGCCTGACCGAAACGGCTGAAGAGCAGGTTGAACTTTGCTTCAGTAATGGGAAGGGCGAACCGCTAACGCGGCAGATGCAAAGTTTTTCAGAGAAGAACG
>DOOK01000225.1:1950-10753 GCA_003512805.1 Erwinia sp.
AAGAAGATTGCCAGCCTGCATCACCTTTGTGGCTACATCGTCTGCGCAAAATCCCCCAGCTGCGGCATGGAGCGGGTGCGCGTTTATCAGCCAGAAAATAACAATAACCGTAAAGAGGGCGTTGGCATCTTTACGCGTGAACTGATGAAGCAAATGCCGTGGCTGCCGGTAGAAGAAGATGGCAGGTTGCACGACCCCGTGCTGCGCGAGAATTTTGTGGAACGCATCTATACCCTGCATGAATTTAACCAGCTGTGGCGCAGCGGTCTGACGCGCGGCAAGCTTATTGCTTTCCACAGCCGCTATAAGCTTACGCTGCTGGCGCATTCACAGCCGGCATACCGCGAAATAGGGCGCTTTGTGGCCGCTATTGAGCAATGGTCCTCACTGGAAGCCTTTGCGTTTGAATATCGTCAGCGCCTGATGGATTTGTTAAAGCATAAAGCCACGCGTGGTAACCATACCAATGTGATGATGCACGTGCAGGGTTACTTCCGGCCACAGCTGAACGCTAAACAGCGTGAAGAGCTGACGTCATTGATCGATCACTATCGTCAGGGCCTGCAGCCGCTGCTGGCACCGATGACGCTGCTGAAACACTATATGTCAGAATATCCCGATCCTTACCTGACTCAGCAGCGCTATTTTGAGCCTTATCCGGAAGCGCTTCGCCTGCGTTACGGCCATTAATCACAGGGAAAGCTATGGCCACCCATCTGGTCTGGGTGCGCAACGATCTGCGCATCCACGATAATTACGCCCTTTATGCCGCCTGCCGCGACGCAGATGCCAGGGTACTGGCGCTTTATATCGCCACGCCAGCGCAGTGGCGCTCCCATGATATGTCACCAAAGCAGGCCGCTTTTATTTACCAAAGCCTGCAGGACCTTCAACAGTCGCTGGCGGAGAAAGCTATCCCGCTCCATTATCTACAGTGTGATGATTTTTCTGCTTCTGTCGGGGCGCTGAAAAGCTTTTGCCAGGAACACGGCGTCGACAGCCTGTTTTACAACTATCAGCACGAAGTCAACGAACGCCAGCGCGATGCAAAAGCAGAACGCGAGCTGGGCGAGCAGGGCATTGTTGTACAGGGATTTGATGACGGTCTGCTGCCGCCGGGTAGCGTGCTGACCGGTAACCGGGAAATGTTCAAGGTTTTTACGCCTTTCAGTAAAGCCTTTCTTCGCCGACTGCATGAAGGGATGCCGGAGTGTGCCCCCGCGCCCAAACCCCGTACTCAGCCAGTGCCGGACAATTTACCCGCTCTGGCACCGTTTGATTATCCGCAAGAAGATTTTAATAGCGTCCTTTTCCCCGTAGGAGAAAAAACGGCTATTCAACGCCTGCGCGAATTCTGTCAGCAGCCGGTCGCCGATTACGCCGCTAAGCGAGACATTCCCGCTATTGACGGCACCAGTCGCCTGTCGGTTTATCTGGTCACCGGCGTTCTCTCGCCGCGCCAGTGTCTGCATCGGCTCCTGCGCGAGCATCCTGACGCGTTAGAAAACGAGGGCCTGCTCAGTTGGTTTAACGAGTTAGTCTGGCGCGAGTTTTATCGGCACCTGCTTGTCGCTTGGCCTGCGCTCTGTAAGCATCAACCCTTTATCGGCTGGACAAAGAAGGTGCAATGGCAGCATAACGACGACCATCTGCTGGCCTGGCAGCAGGGGAAAACCGGCTACCCCATTGTGGATGCTGCTATGCGCCAGCTGAACAGCCTGGGCTGGATGCACAACCGCCTGCGAATGATCACGGCCAGCTTCCTGATAAAAGATCTGCTGATCGACTGGCGGATCGGCGAGCGCTATTTCATGTCGCAGCTGATCGACGGCGATCTGGCGGCCAACAACGGCGGCTGGCAGTGGGCCGCCTCCAGCGGCAACGATGCGGCACCTTACTTTCGCATCTTTAACCCCACTACGCAGGGTGAACGCTTCGATAAAGAAGGCGAATTTATTCGACAATGGCTGCCAGAGCTGCAGGCAGTCCCCGCCGGGGATATACATCAACCGCATGAATGGGCGCGGAAAAACCACGTTCAGCTCGATTATCCATCGCCCATTGTTGACCACAAGGAGGCCCGCCTGCGTGCGCTGGCGGCCTATGAAGCCGCAAGGAAATAGCCGGGCGTTGCCAGGGTCTGCTAAAGTTGCCGCATTCAGAACGGCAAAAGAGTGTGTCTTATGCAAAACAGTGAATTAGAAAACCTCGTCAATCAACAGCTGAACACCGCCAGCTTCAGCGATTACGCGCCGAACGGCCTGCAGGTGGAAGGGCGCGAGCAGGTACAGAAAATCGTTACCGGCGTGACCGCCTGTCAGGCGTTGCTGGATGAGGCAGTACGTTTACAGGCGGACGCGGTGCTGGTGCACCACGGTTACTTCTGGAAAAGCGAGGCGCCGGTCATCAAAGGCATGAAGCGCAACCGGTTGAAAACGCTGCTCGCGAACGATATCAACCTGTACGGCTGGCATCTGCCGCTGGACGCCCATCCTGAGCTGGGTAACAACGCGCAGCTGGCGAAACTGTTTGGGATTGACGTAAAGGGCGAAGTGATGCCGCTGGTGTGCTGGGGCGAACTGCAAGAGCCGCTTACGGGCGAGCAATTTGCCGAACGAATCAGCCGTACCCTTAACCGCGAACCCCTGCACTGTGGCGATAACGCGCCTGCGCTGATTCGTAAAGTGGCATGGTGTTCCGGCGGCGGCCAGGGCTTTATTGATGCGGCAGCGGCTTTTGGCGTGGATGCTTTTATCTCAGGCGAAGTTTCCGAACAAACTATTCACAGCGCGCGTGAGCAGGGCCTACACTTTTTCGCGGCCGGTCATCATGCTACCGAGCGTGGGGGAATTAAGGCACTGGGCGAATGGCTGGCGGAACATCACAGCCTGGACGTAACCTTTATCGATATCGACAACCCTGCCTGATATAAAACAGGCGGTCAGAAAGACCGCCTGTTTCTGAATGCCAGTCAGGGATAAGGCGCGACGGAAACGACTGAAAAGTCCGCCGTGTCGGCATGCTTAGCCAGATCCTTGCGCACCGCGTCCTGCACGGCTTCCTGAGTCGGCTCGCCCTCGCTTTCCAACAGCACTTCTGCGGCCTGAAGATGTCCGCTGGCCTGATGCTCGTAACTGATTTTAAATATTGTGCTCATTGTTACCTCCGTTATGCCCTAACCGTAAGCGTAGTCACCCTGCCGCACCTGGTCGTCATTTTTAACGCTTCTCTGGCCCCATAAGACTGTAAACAGCGGAAAAGCAAAAAGAGCAGGAAGCCTGCGTTACCGGTTAATCGATGATTGACTCTTTTCTTACATTTCCGCATAACTATTTATTCTTTCTGGAAAACAGTGGCCTTAGCAACGGGCCGGGAGAGTGTTTTGCAACGAGCACGTTGTTATCTTTCTGGCGAGCGCGCGGTAGTGCTTGAGCTGGAACCCCCTGCCTCCCTCACCAGCCAGCAGCGTATCTGGGGCCTGTCAGCGCGTCTGACGGGACAGCCGGAAGTGATGGAAGTCATTCCCGGGATGAACAACATCACGGTAATCTTAAGCCACCCGCAACAGCACGCGCTGGACGCCATTGAATGGCTACAGAGCTGGTGGGAAAAAAGCGAAGCGCTGGAGCTGGAAACGCGGGATATCGCTATTCCTGTTATTTACGGCGGCGCGGCCGGGCCAGATCTGGAGGAGGTGGCGCGTCAAAGCGGGCTGACGCCGAAACAGGTCACGGAGTTGCATGCGGCCGGGCGCTATACCGTCTATTTTATTGGCTTTCAGCCCGGTTTCCCTTATCTGGCGGGGCTGGACGAGCGGTTACATACTCCACGTCGTGCGGAGCCTCGCCTGAAGGTTCCTGCCGGCTCTGTCGGGATCGGCGGCAGCCAGACAGGCGTCTATCCGCTTGCCGCGCCGGGTGGCTGGCAGCTTATCGGCCAGACAAGTCTCGCCCTGTTTACGCCTGAACGGCAACCGCCGACGCTTTTACGTCCCGGCGACCAGGTGCGCTTCATTCCACAAAAGGAGGGCGTGTGCTGAAGATTATTCGGGCTGGTATAAGTACGACCTTACAGGATGCGGGCCGTATCGGCTGGCGTCAGTATGGCGTCAGCAGTGGCGGCGTGTTGGACTATCCGGCGATGGCAACGGCTAATCTGCTGGTGGGCAACGAACAAAACAGTCCGCTCCTGGAAATCACGCTCGGCCAGTTCTGCGCCGAGTTTAGTCGTGACGGTTGGATAGCGTTGACGGGAGCGGGCTGTCACGCTGAGCTGGACGGGAAACCGGTGTGGACAGGCTGGCGCCTCGCCGTGCGCAAAGGATCGCGCCTGACGTTGAAAATGCCGCAGCGTGGTATGCGCAGCTATCTGGCGCTGGCGGGCGGGTTTGCTGCCGTCCCGGTACTGGGTTCCTGCAGCACAGATTTAAAAACGGGCATGGGCGGTTTCACGGGAAGGCAGATTCAAGACGGTGACAGGTTGCCGCTGGGTGAGCCTACACGCACATTCACTAAACCGGCAGGCGTACGTCAGTTGCTGTTTGGTAATCGCGTTCGGGCGATGGCCGGGCCGGAATACCACGAATTCAGTCGTGAAAGTCGGGAGCTGTTCTGGCGGACGGGCTGGCAGCTCAGCCCGCAGAGCAACCGGATGGGCTATCGATTGCAGGGCCGCGCGCTGGTAAGGCCTGACGGACGCGATATGCTGTCGCACGGGCTGCTCCCCGGCGTAGTGCAGGTACCGCCTAACGGCCAGCCGATTGTGCTGATGGCGGATGCGCAAACCACCGGCGGTTACCCGCGCATTGCCTGCGTAATTGAAGCCGACCTCTATCATCTGGCCCAAATCCGCCTGGGCGAGCCGATCCATTTTGTGCACTGCACGCTGGAAGAGGCCCTCCAGGCGAAGCGCGAGCGCGATCGGGTACTGGAGCAAATGGCATGGGGGTTAACGCATGAAGATTGATTTAAACGCCGATTTAGGCGAAGGCTGCGGCGACGATCGCGCGCTGTTACAGCTGGTTTCCTCGGCCAACATCGCCTGCGGCTTTCATGCAGGCGATGCTCAAACTATGCGGCAGTGCGTACGCTGGGCGCTGGAATATGACGTGGCGATTGGAGCACATCCGGGCTTTCCAGACCGCGAAAACTTTGGCCGCACGCGCCTTAGTTTGCCTGCCGAAACGGTCTATGCGCAGACGCTGTACCAGATTGGTGCGCTGCAGGCTATCGCCCGTGGCGAAGGGGGTAACGTCACGCACGTAAAACCCCACGGCATGCTTTACAATCAGGCGGCAGAGGATGCTTCGCTGGCTGATGCCATCGCCCGGGCCGTCAGGGCAGCCGATCCAGAGCTAATTTTGGTTGGGCTGGCGGGTAGCGAATCTGTGCGCGCCGCCAAATCAGCAGGATTGACTACCCGTGAAGAGGTTTTCGCCGATCGCGGCTATCAGGCAGACGGATCGCTGGTGCCTCGCTCGCAGCCGGGTGCGCTGATAGAGAGTGACGAGCAGGCTATTGAACAAACGCTTGCTATGGTCCGGCTGGGAAAAGTACGCGCCATTAGCGGCGAATGGGTCAGCGTCAATGCCGAAACCGTGTGCCTGCATGGTGACGGTGCCCATGCGCTGGCTTTTGCCAGGCAGCTGCGTGAAGCCTTTGCTCAGCAACAAATTGCGGTCAGTTACGGCTAACTGCTCCGCTCAGGGGCTTTCGCATTAGCAGTACAGGCCGTCTCCCTTATTGTTCCGGCACGCTGGCGGGATACTGCAGACCCTATCAGGAGAACAAATGGATCCTATCGTTAACCTCTGGCCGCTGGCAGGCATTGCCGCCATTGTGGTCGGATTTTTACTGCGCTTTAACCCGGTACTGGTGGTGCTGATCGCCGGTTTGATTACCGGCCTGACGGCAAAAATGCCGATCGGCGATATTCTGGAAAAACTGGGGTCGGGCTTTCTCAATACCCGTAACCTGGCGCTGATCCTGCTGTTGCCCTTAGTGGTGATCGGTCTGCTGGAGCGACACGGGCTGAAGGAACGCGCCCAGGCCTGGATTGCTCAGATTAAAAGCGCCACCGCAGGAAGATTACTGATTGTCTATCTGCTGGTGCGTGAACTGACGGCGGCGATGGGGCTGACCAGCCTTGGCGGTCATCCACAAATGGTGCGCCCGCTACTGGCACCGATGGCGGAAGGCGCGACCGAAAACCGCTACGGTGAACTGCCCCCCGAAGTGCGTCACCGCCTGCGGGCCATGTCTGCCGCGACCGATAACGTCGGGCTGTTTTTCGGCGAAGATATCTTTGTCGCCTTTGGCGCCATTATCTTTATGCATAACTTTATGGAGCAGTCAGCAGGCATCCAGACCGATCCGCTACAAATAGCGCTCTGGGGTATCCCAACTGCAGTTTGTGCTTTTCTGATCCATGCCTTTCGCCTGCGTCGCCTGGATAAAACCCTGGCAGCAGAACTCGCCTCGCTGAATGCGCAGGCGCAGAAGATGAAAGGAGGGCGCTAATGTTTCAGCAACAGTATCTTTACTGGCTGGCTGGGGTGATCCTGCTGGTGGTTGCCATCATGTCCTGGCGGGACAAAGCCAACCCGCGTCGTCTGACGACGGGGCTGTTTTGGGGGCTTTACGGGCTGGTTTTCCTGATAGTCGACGGATCGTCAGCGTGGTTTAGCACTCGTTCACTGCATATCGCTATTGGCGTCATCGTGGTGATTATGGCGCTGATCGCCGGCCTGGGTGGCGTAAAGCTGGGGGCCTACCATCAGCGCAGCGATAAAGAGCGAGAGGCAAGCGCGAAACGCCTGCACAACAGACTGTTTCTGCCGGCGTTGGCTATCCCGGTTGTCACCGTGATTGGCGTACTGCTGTTTAATCATTTGCCGGACGTGCGGGTGGCGCTGTTTGGTGAAGGAAACCAATCCACGCTGGTCACGCTTTTTTCAATGATGGTGGGCTGCGTGGTCGGCTGGCTGATCGCGTTGAAAATGACGCATGAAGCGCCTGCACAGTCGGTACAGGAAGCGCGCCGCCTGCTTGATGCCATCGGATGGGCTTTTATTCTGCCGCAGATCCTCGCCACGCTGGGGCTGCTGTTTACCGCCGCTGGCGTAGGCACGGCGATCGCTCATCTGGCGGAAACCTGGCTTGCCGTAGATAACCGCTTTATCGCGGTGGCGACCTATGCCATTGGCATGGCATTACTGACCATGATCATGGGCAACGCTTTTGCCGCTTTCCCGATTGTCACCGCCGGTATCGGTATTCCCATTCTGATCTTGCAGCATCATGGCAATCCGGCCGTCATGGCGGCGATCGGGATGTTCTCCGGCTACTGCGGCTCGCTGATGACGCCGATGGCGGCCAACTTCAATATCGTGCCTGCCGCATTGCTGGAGCTGCCCGACCGCAACGCGGTGATCAAAGCCCAGATACCGACCGGCGTGCTATTGTTAATAACCAATATTTTTCTTCTCTGGCTTTTAATGTTTCGGTGAGACGGCAATGAAAACAGTTTTAATAGCGGCCTTTGAGCCATTCGAAGGCGAGCTGGTCAACGCCTCCTGGGAAGCAGCCAGACAGCTGGATGAGAGAATGATCTGCGGCGCGCATGTAGTGGCGAAGCAGCTACCCTGCGTTTTTGGTGAGTCGCTTCAGGTGTTAAACGACGCGATGGATGAACTGGCGCCTGAACTGGTGATCGTGGTTGGCCAGGCAAACGGGCGGCCCAATATCACGGTCGAGCGGGTGGCGATCAATATTGATGATGCGCGTATTCCCGATAATGCGGGCAAACAGCCTGTCGACGAACGTATTGTTGAGGACGGCCCGGCAGCCTATTTTTCCACCTTGCCGATTAAGGCGATTGTCGAGGGCATTCGTGAAGCGGATATTCCTGCGGCGGTATCGCAGACGGCCGGCACTTTTGTTTGCAACCACGTGCTTTATGGCCTGCTTCATCGTCAGGCGCAACAGGGAGGGCGTGGCGGATTTATTCACGTGCCTTATTTGCCCCAGCAGGCGGTGAAGCATCCCGGCGTGGCCAGCATGCCGCTGCAGACGGCAGTCCTGGCACTGGAAATGGCGTTGAGTATTGCGCTGACCGTGGAAGAGGATAAAAAGCTGGAAGGCGGCGCCACACAATAACAAGGAGTCACCATGCCGGAAGGGCCTGAGATCCGCCGCGCGGCGGATAAGCTGGAAAAAGCCATCAAGGGTAAAACGCTGACCGATGTCTGGTTTGCATTCCCACAATTGAAAACCTACGAGTCCTCGTTGATTGGCGAAAGGGTAGAGGCGATCGAGACGCGGGGTAAAGCGATCCTGACGCATTTCTCCAATGGCCTGATCCTTTACAGTCATAATCAGCTCTACGGCGTATGGCGCGTGATTAAAAGCGGCACCGAGCCGCAAAGTAACCGCGTGCTGCGGGTGAAGCTGGCGGCGGAAGATAAAACGCTGCTGCTTTACAGCGCCTCTGATATTGAGCTGCTGACGCAGGATACGCTGGCGGCGCATCCTTTCCTGCTGCGCGTCGGTCCGGACGTGCTGGATATGACCCTGACGGTTGAAGACGTAAAAGCCCGGCTGCTTTCGCCGCGCTTCCGGCGACGGCAATTCAGCGGCCTGCTGTTGGACCAGGCTTTTCTGGCCGGTCTGGGCAATTATCTGCGGGTGGAAATTCTTTGGGCAGCGGGCCTGGCGCCTCAGCGTAAAGCGCAGGATTTAGAGGCCGCAGAGCTGGACACGCTGGCTGAAGCATTGTTGTCGCTCCCGCGGCTTTCTTACAAAAC
>DOOK01000188.1 GCA_003512805.1 Erwinia sp.
CACGCCGTCGACAATGCAGCCCAGCGCCAGTCCATGCGATTCACCAAAGGTGGTGACGCGGAAAACCTGTCCAATCGTATTACCAGCCATTAAGTCCTCTGAACTCTTCAGGAGGCCATCCCGTTTGCCGCGTCAGTGCCGACCAGCGCGCGAAATCCGTGTAAAGGCTACGGTTTCGGCGCGCAGGACGGAACAAAACCGCCTGCGCCAGGGATGCCTGTGATATTTTTAATCTTTATAGATGCCGAAATGCGCCTGCGCATCGACAATTTGCTGGCGGGTCAGCATAAATACGCCGTCACCACCGTTGGCAAATTCCAGCCAGGTGAACGGCACGTCAGGGTACTGTTCGATCATATGTACCATGCTGTTACCCACTTCGCAGACCAGCACGCCCTCTTCGCTCAGATAGTCCGGCGCACAGGCCAAAATGCGACGCGCCAGCTTCAGGCCGTCGCGACCCGCGGCCAGACCCAGTGCTGGCTCGTGCTGATATTCTTCCGGCAGATCGCCCATATCCTCTTCATCCACGTAAGGCGGATTAGTGACGATCAGGTCGTAAGGCGTCTTTGGCAAATCGCGGAACAGATCGGAACGGATCGGCGTGACATTATGGTCCATACCGTGCGCGGCGATGTTCTGCTCGGCCACGGCTATGGCGTCCATAGAGATGTCTACGGCATCCACTTCTGCTTCGGGGAAGGCGTAAGCGCAGGCAATAGCGATGCAGCCGCTGCCGGTGCACATATCCAGAATATGGCCAGGCTCGTGTGCAATAATCCCCGCAAAGCGGTCGTTAATCAGTTCACCTACCGGCGAGCGCGGCACCAGCACGCGCTCATCCACGTAAAATTCGTGGCCGCAGAACCAGGCTTTATTAGTCATATAGGCGACGGGGAGGCGCTCGTTGATGCGCCGAATAACGCGTTCGACGATGCGGTGACGCTCACTGGAAGTCAGGCGCGCGGTCCGCATATCTTCCGGAATATCCAGCGGCAGATAGAGCGTAGGCAGCACCAGCTGGACGGCTTCGTCCCAGGGATTATCGGTGCCGTGGCCGTACCAGATATCCGCGGCCGCAAACCGACTAACCGTCCAGCGCAGCATATCCTGGATGGTATGCAGCTCACTGACTGCCTCATCAACGAAAATTTTGTCCAAAGTGCCCTCCACAGGCCAAACTCAACTCGGCAGCTAGTTTGCCATGAAGCTGACGAGAATCCAGCGCGCAGGCGTGAAAAAACTGACATTTGTTTATTTGCGGGGAGTAGACAGGGTAAACTGATGGGATTGTTGTTAAAAATCTTGCCGCCGCGTGCCGCCTGAGGATCAGATGAGTAAAAAACAGCCCCTGAGCGCCGAAGATGAAGCGTTGTTCCGTGGACTAATGACCGGCACGCGCAGGCTGGCTCAGGACACGATTGTCCACAAACCGCTGCGGAAAAAACTGTCTCAGGTGCCGCAAAAGCGCCTGCTGTCGGAACAGATAGATAATAGCCACTATTTTTCCGACGAGTTTCAACCTCTGTTATCCGCTGAAGGGCCGGTGCGCTATGTCAGAAGCGATGTCAGTCATTACGAGCTGAAAAAGCTCAGGCGAGGCGACTATACGCCGGAAATTTTTCTGGATTTGCACGGGTTAACGCAGAAACAGGCAAAAGAGGAGTTGGGCGCGTTGATTGCTGCCTGCCGTCGCGAGCATATCTTTTGCGCCAGCGTGATGCATGGTCACGGCAAGCACGTGCTCAAACAGCAAACGCCCCTGTGGCTGGCGCAGCATCCCATGGTGATGGCTTTTCATCAGGCTCCCAGGCTCTTTGGCGGCGATGCCGCTTTGCTGGTGCTGATTGAAGTAGAAGAGTGGCAGCCGCCGGAACTGCCTTAATCAGGCCGCACGCTATCGGACCGGGGCTGGCCGCGTGACGGGAAAAGCGCGACGCTTGCTCTGGAGCAGGCCGGCTTTACCGGCCCGGCAAAATCACATCGCTTTAGCCAGCCTTCGTGGGCTGACCTGCCATTCCAGCTTGCCACAGCTCCCCTCATCGCTCAGCGTGACGCTGGCGATGGCCGAGGTAGCAAACATCGGCGGCGTTTCCTGCGGGCAGAGCTCGGACACCAGGTAACCCACTAAAGGCAGATGGGAAATCACCAGCACCGCTTTAACGCCTTCTTTTGCCAGTGCCTGAAGATAACAGGCCACCAGCGCGGGATCGCCACCCGGCGTCAGCTCCGGCAGCACTTCCTGCTCCGCAGGCAGGATCAGCGCCTCACGCACCGTAGAGAGTGTTTGTTCGGCTCGCAAATACGGACTGACCAGAACCCGATCGATATCCACTTTCTGACCATTGAGCCAGCCTGCCATCTGCCGCGACTCGTCGCAGCCGCAGTGGGTCAAAGGCCTTACCGCATCACTGGCTGCATCCAATGCCGCATCGCCGTGACGCATAATGAAAACTTGCATATTGCACCGCTGTTATTAAACATAAACGCCGGAAAATCAGGTTTTCCGACTCTTCACTCTGTGAATGAACGCTGTGTTGTACCTTAATGCCAGAAGGCAAGTCAACCGATTGTTTACTAAATAACCGACGGTTGACAAGCCGTTGGCAGCCTGGTTTCATAGCGCCCGATCTAACCCGTTGAAACGTGCTGGTTATTCGTCTTACCTGTAGTTTTGTAAAAGGTTTCTCCCGTTTGCGCCATTTTTTGCAGCCGTTCGCAGGGCGCAAAACGCGGGCCGCAGGTCCGGGAAAGTTGCTCCAGTTGCGCCACTATTTGTCCCGCCCCCAGCGCATCCATATAGCGAAACGGCCCGCCTGAAAAGGGCGGAAAACCAATACCGAAAACCGCACCAATATCGCCATCACGCGCGCAACGAATGACCCCTTCGTCAAAGGCTCTTGCTGCCTCATTCAGCAACATCAGCACGCAGCGCCGCGCAATCAGGTCTTTGTCCAGATGCGCTTTGGGGTGAACGTTCAATAATTTATAAATTGTCGGGTCCGGTTGCTTCTTGCCGCCCGTTTTTTTGCCATAGCGATAGAATCCCCGACCATTTTTGCGACCCTTACGGTTGTCATTCAGGATAGCCTCCAGCGAAGGCGGCGCCTGAAAGCGCTCGCCCCAGGCCTCGGCCAGTACCGGCAGAATATGGGCGCCCGTATCAATGCCCACCTCATCCAATAGCTGAACAGGCCCGACAGGAAAGCCGAAGTCCATCAGCGCTTCATCAATATTTTCGATCGGCTCGCCCTCCAGCAGGCAACGCAGTGCCTCGTTAATGCAGGGCGTCAGAATACGGTTAACGTAAAAACCGGCGCTGTCCGCTACCACTATTGGCGTTTTCCCCTGTAATTTCGCCAGCCTGACCGTGGTGGCAATGGTTTGTTCGCTGGTCAGCGCATGGGGGATAACTTCTACCAGCGGCATCTTGTCGACCGGGCTGAAATAATGCAGCCCAATAATATTTTCCGGGCGACGGGCGTGCGCGGCGATATCGCTAATCGGCAGCGAAGAAGTGTTAGAAGCGAAAACAGTAGCGGGTGACGCATTGGCTTCCACCTCTGCCACCATCTTCTGCTTCAGGAAAAGATCTTCAAATACGGCCTCAATAACCATGTCGCGATGCCTGAATCCCTGATAATCCACTCCCCCACTCATCAGGGCCATTTGCTGCTGGCGTTGAGCGGGCGTCATCTGGCGACGGGCAATCTTTTTCTCCATCAGATCCCAGCTGTATTTCAGGGCATGGTTGACCCCTTCCGGCCGGACATCTTTAATGCGTACCGGCAGGTTTCCCCGGCAGGCAGTAACGTAAGCTATCCCGCCGCCCATCAGCCCGCCGCCCAGCACGGCAACCGATTTCAGATCGCCGGGAGCCGCCTGCGCCCCACTCTCTTTCTTTATTTCGGTGGTGGCAAAGAACAGGCTTCGCAGCGCGATGGATTCCGGCGACATCGCCAGCTCGCCGAAAGCTTTGGCCTCCGCGGCATAACCCGCGCTGCGGCCCTGCTGTAAGCCGGTGCGCACCACCGAGAGGATCTTGCGTGTGGCAGGATAATTGCCGCGCGTTTTCGCCTCCGCACGCCTTGTCGCCATCTTAAAGAGCAAGGCGCGTCCCACGGGCGCGTTAAGTAATCGTTCGCTCACTGGCAGTACCCGACGCGGTTGACGTCCTCTGCATACCATCTCTACCGCCGTTTCCAGCAGAATAGTGTGCGGCACGGCCTCTTCTACCAGACCCAGTTTCAAAGCCTGCTTAGCGCGCAGCGTCTTGCCGGTCAGTATCAAATCCAGTGCATGTGAAGCGCCAATCAGTCTGGGTAATCGCTGGGTGCCGCCCGAACCGGGCAGCAGACCCAGCTGGACTTCCGGCAGGCCCAGCCGCGTTTTTTCATCCAGCGAGCA
>DOOK01000191.1 GCA_003512805.1 Erwinia sp.
CCAGGCGGTTTTGCACGGCAGACTGCCGCCCGACAGGGTAAGGCTCAATGAGCCTGATGCATCCCTTCCTCACCGCCATATTCAAGAGAAAGCCTGAACTCACGTTCAGGCTTTTTTTTATGCACATTACCCACGAGGAAGGGCGAGAAGCCTTGACCGGGTTCGACAAAGCCGCCAGCCAGGCGGTTTTGCACGGCAGACTGCCGCCCACAGGGTGAGGCTCAATGAGCCTGATGCATCCCTTCCTCACCGCCATATTCAAGAGAAAGCCTGAACTCACGTTCAGGCTTTTTTTTATGGTTGAATCAGTTATTGGTGACCCTCTCAAGCTGCCACAGCTCGCCAAGCCGATAATCCCATATTCTGGGAGAAAATATTATTTTCCCTCTTTCTGGCGTAAAGGTTATTTCGCTAAACCAAATCTTCTCTTTATGCATAAAGAAATCCACCCGGCAGTAATCAATCTCCTCCGAGAGCGATTCAGCCAGCTCAAGCATTCTGGCATAGCCAGCGGGCCGGGGAATATCACGCGGGTTATTGCTTTGCCCCATAGTAAATGGCTGCAAACGCCAGCATCGGTCATAAATGTTGGTCAGATTATTTCCGGCGGCATCCGTAAAATCCACTTCTGTAAATTTTGCTTTCTGATGAAAGCAGTGCACGCGGTAAAGCTCCGGCGTGATATTTGGATCGGTATCTGCAAAAATATCTATATATTCTTCAGCGAGGATCAGCGGAGGAATAGCTTTATACTGCCATTCCAGCGAAACATAGTAAAAATTACGATTGAGAAAGAAATCGAGCTTTTTATTACAGCGAGCTATTGCCGCCGCATCTTTGCCGAACACCTTCTGACAGCTTCCACTATCGTGGTTGCATTTCAGTACGAATTTTTCGGGGAGCGTTGCGTAATCAATATCCGCTGTACGCGACCATACACCGAGTAAGGGGATCAGGTATTCTTCGCCGATTTTCTGCGTCACATAGTCACGGGCCAGGTATTTGTCCGCCAGTTGCGTATAGAGATCGTTCCTGGTATAGAGCATACGGTGGATAATTTTTTCATTGAGCGATTCAGGATAGCGGAAAAGATTCGCCCCACAGTGCCTTTTGCGGTGAGTCGTTAACAGATATTTTTCTTCCCGCTGCAAAAAATGGCGTAGTACTTTACCCTGGTGCTCAATTTTCTTTAAAAAGTACACTTCCCGGCTCCTTATCCACAACGAATTCCGATGCGTTAATAAATGAAACAGCCTAATCATCATTTTTCAGCAGAGATATAAACCCGAATTAAACAAGGTAAATAAAAAAACACCATTACTTTTCAGTAACAGTGTTTTTATATAATAATTTATTTTTAATAAAAACTATTTAATTTCCATCGCGGATTTCATGGTATAGAACAGATCGGTCTGATCGGTCAGCCCCACTATATTGGCAGCATGCGGCCCATAAGCGGCAATACGTAGCTGCGTGCCGGTATGTTCCTGCGACTCCTCTTCCGAATTACCGTAGCTGATGGTCATCAGGCCGCCCTCTTTCGTTTGCAGCGTTTGCGTCAGACCAGGCGCCTTAGTGTCATTGGGAATGATCTGGCTGGAGTGGGCATGATCCGCCGTGACAATGACCAGCGTGTTGCCGTCTTTACGCGCAAATGCTAACGCTTTCTGTACGGCCTCATCCAGATCCACCGTTTCGCCAATCTGGCCGCAAGGGTTTGCAGCATGATCCTGTTTATCAATGGACGCGCCTTCAACCTGCAGGAAGAAGCCGTTCTGATTTTTATTCAGCAGCTGAATAGCTTTATCGGTCATCTGCGCCAGCGTTGGCGTAGAGGCAGGACGCTCATTATTCACTTCGCAACTGACAGGTTTACCTTCGAGGTTGCCGCGCAGGGTGGCTTTCGGCCCCTTCCAGCGCACGGGCATATTGCCCTCCGCGAACAGGCCCAGTACTGGCTTATCCTGCGTGGCTTCGTTCACAGCGTTCATGCTGTCGAGATTGTTGACCAGCTGATAACCGCGCAGCTTCGCCTGCTCGCTCAGTGTTTTTCCTTGCCACTCGCCAGCTCTGGCACTTTCGGAGAAGGTTTTAGCGCCGCCGCCGAAAGCAACGTCAACACGAGTGTTCAACAGCTGTTCGGCAATTGACCCTTTCCCGCCCTTCTCCAACGCGTTGTCTGCGCAGAGTTCGCTGGTTTTCACCGGGCCGTAGCATTTGCGAGAGGTCACATGCGCCATCTGGGCTGCGGGCGTGGCATCTTCCAGCTCTGCGGTAGAGACGTTACCGGTCGCTTTACCTGCCGCCTTTGCTATTTCCATGATGGTCTGATGATCTTTACCCTTTACGTCCACCCCGATCGCCCCGTTATAGGATTTTACACCGGTACTCCAGGCCGTGGCTGAAGCGGCTGAATCCGTGACGTAATCAGGCTTATGTGTTTTTTTATCCAGCGAGTAGTGCGTATACTGGCCGGTCAGCGGCAGCGCGTCGATCCCTTTAAAAAAACCGCCTGCGCCCTCAGCGTAGTTGCGCGCGGCGGTAATCTCGGAGTCGCCCATCCCGTCACCGATTAGCAGGATAACGTTTTTAGCGGTATTGCCGTTCAGCGAAGCTTTCAGGGCCTCGGTCTGATCCTCGCTCAAACGGCGGGCGCCGCCAGGCTGGGTAATATCACCCTGTGCAGCGCGCTGATAATCGGCAGCCTGGACACAAAGCGTGGTGGATAACAGCGTGGCGGTAAGGGAAAGCGTAAACAGGCTTTTTTTCATCGGACGGCTCCATAAGAAAACGTTGCTAAAAATTTCAGGAGCTTAGTTTGCGACACAACCGTGACGCTTTTGTGTCAGCTGCATGGCAGCTTGATGACGGCGCCAGCACGACACCTGATTAGCGTTAAGTCCGGCCCGCTCACCGCTTAAGCTGCCAGAATAAAAAGGAAAAATTCTTCTTGACCCGCCGCACCGGACTCCCTATAGTAGCGCCCCGTCGCCCGAGAGGGTGATGAAGTTTACAATATGGTGAGGTGTCCGAGTGGCTGAAGGAGCACGCCTGGAAAGTGTGTATACGGCAACGTATCAAGGGTTCGAATCCCTTCCTCACCGCCATATTTCAAGAGAAAGCCTGAACTCACGTTCAGGCTTTTTTT
>DOOK01000190.1:0-4247 GCA_003512805.1 Erwinia sp.
GCAAGCTGGCAAGCAGTAAATATCGAAGGCTGTGAAGTAGCAAATGGTGGAGGCTGTGAAGCAACAAATTGCGAAGGCTGGAAAGGCGTAAATTACGCAAGCTGGCAAGCAGTAAATGTCGAAGGCTGTGAAGCAACAAATTGCGAAGGCTGGAAAGACGTAAATTACGCAAGCTGGCAAGCAGTAAATGTCGAAGGCTGTGAAGCAGCAAATTGTGAAGGCTGGAAAGCAGCAAACGGCGAAAGCAGGAAAACGGAAGCAGGCGATCCTGCCATACCCGCACCAGATGGCGAACTGTCTGTTAAGACAAACCGTGCGGTAGGTAAAAAAACGTTAAAGCCGACAAGCCAATAAAAATAGCGCCTGACCTGAATCAGGCGCTATTTTTTTAGAGAGTTATTTCAGCACTACCGTGTTGATAATATTTTCTGCTTCGGTCTGCGACTGCTGCTGATTTTCCGCAGGCAGCGTAATCTGCAGCGTCAGCAGTTTACCGTCAACTTTTGCCAACAGCACCGACGACCAGGAAGACTGGCCTTTAGCCGAAATGACAGAATCCAGCTGCTGCGCAGGCTGGCCTTTGAGATCGAGAGATTTATTCGTCACCACCTGCAGCTGCGCATCGCGGTTACGCTGCTGAGCTTCCAGGCGTTTTGCCAGCACGTCCAGGCCTTCATTCGTGGCGTCGCCTGCAATCACGATAATCGCTTTCTGGCCAGAAGCGTCGGCATACACATGCATATTATTGGCTTGCGTGCCCATTTTTCCACTCTGATCGGACATGCCTGCCGGAAGCGAGAAGCTGAGCTTGCCGTCCATCAGGGTAACAGTCTGGCTGCTCTGGCTGCTGCTGACGCCGTTATCATCGGCGGCGGCTTTATCGTCTTTGCCGTCGCAGGCGGCCAGTCCGACCACCAGTAAACCGATACCGGCATATTTTAGTAAGTTACGCATCGTGATCCCTTTTACGTTAGTCGTTCGCGTTGTTCAGCAACTTATACAATAGTAATCAGCGGCTAAAAGCAACCTGCCGTGGTGTGCCGCCCTGCCAAAAGCCATTGCCAGGCGCCACGCCACAGTGTGACAGACTAGCCGAAGTTGACCTGAGTGCCAGAGGATTTTTCTGTTAGCCGCTTCAGCGTGGCGTTTAACAGTACGCCATAGGCGGGCAGGAAGAAAATGATGCAGATAAGCACTTTGAAGCTGTAGTCAACCATCGCAATTTCTACCCAGTTCTGCGCCATAAAGGCATCGGGACTTTTATAGAAAGCGATAAAGAAGAATGCCAGCGTATCGCTGATATTGCCCAGGAACATAGCGGAAGCGGGAGCGACCCACCACTGTGGCAGCTTACGCAAACGGTTAAAGACATGCACATCAAGGATCTGTCCCAGCGCATACGCCATAAAGCTGGCACAGGCGATACGAGCAACAAACAGGTTAACCTTCGTCAGCGCGGCCATTCCCTGCCATTCGCCCTGATAAAACAGCACGGAGATGCCATAAGAAATAAACAGCGCCGGGATCATCACGGCAAGAATAATCCGTCGGGCCAGCGGAGCGCCAAAAATCCTTACCGTCAAATCGGTAGCCAGAAAAATAAACGGAAAGCTGAAGGCGCCCCAGGTCGTATGGAAGCCAAAAATGGAAACAGGCAGTTGCACCAGATAATTACTGGAGGTAATGACCAGCAAATGGAAAAGCGACAGCCAGATCAGCGCGTGTGTACGCTGACGAGAAGAGAAAGAGATCATCGATGTAACCTTTTTTAACAATGGGGTGAGGGAACCCAAAAAAATGTCTCGCCTGAGCGATTGCGCGGCATCTTACCGAAACAGCTTGCTAATGCAATGGTTAATTTTAGCGCAAACGTTGTCGTTAAGGGCTGGCTTGCACATGTCGACGCCGGGGGTAAAATAGGGCATTTCCTGTCTGATTGAGAATGTTATGAGTGAACCGTTCGCAAATCCCGACCAAACCCTGGACGCCCTGGGTCTGCGCTGTCCTGAGCCGGTAATGATGGTGCGTAAAGCCGTGCGCCATATGCAGGAGGGCGAAACGCTGCTGATTATTGCTGACGATCCCGCTACCACCCGCGATATTCCCGGATTCTGCCGTTTTATGGAACATACACTGTTGGCGCAGGCGACCGAAGCGTTGCCGTATCGCTATCTGCTAAAAAAAGGGCTGTAACAGAGCATGCTGCCCGCCTCGAAACGGGCAGGCCATGCTTAAGTTAGCGCTTACTCAGTAACCGCAGCGCATTTGCCGTGACCAGCGCGGTCGCACCGGAGTCTGCCAGCACCGCCAGCCAGAGTCCGGTAATACCCAGGAGCGTGGTGACCAGAAACACGCCTTTCAGTCCCAGCGACAGTGCAATATTCTGTCGGATATTGGCGTGGGTAGCTCGTGCCAGACGGATCATTGTTGCCAGCCCCGCCAGCCGATTATGCGTCAGCGCCGCATCGGCGGTTTCCAGGGCCACGTCGCTGCCACCGCCCATAGCCACGCCCAGCGTCGCCGCTTTCATCGCCGGGGCATCGTTGATACCGTCACCGACCATGGCGACCGCATTTTGCTGATTCAGCTCACGAATAGCCGCTACTTTGTCCGCAGGCAGCAGGCCAGCGCGATAGCCGATGGCGAGTTCTTTGGCGATGGCTGCCGCCGCGCGCGGATTGTCACCGGTCAACATAACCGTTTCTATGTTTAAGGCATGCAGTTCTTTCAGCGCGGCAACCGCATCCGCGCGCAACGTATCGCGCAGCGCGATAAGCCCGACAGGCATACCGTCCTGGACAACAATAACAACCGTATTCCCGGCCGACTCCAGCGAGGCAACATCTGCCCGCTGCTCTGCTGCCAGCGTCAGTCCGCCCGGCGCGCAGATTAAAAGTTTGTGGCCACTAACTACCGCTTCTATTCCGCTTCCGGCCATGGTCCGCTGGGCCGTAGCGGCAGGGATCGCAAGCTGGCGCTGCGTGGCTAACTGCACAATCGCTTTAGCCAACGGGTGAGAAGATCCCTGCTCGACAGCCGCGGCGTTGGCCAGCAGCTCCGCCTCGCTGAAGTGGGCGAAAGCCTTAATGCTCTCAATCCGGGGTTTGCCCTCGGTCAGCGTGCCGGTTTTGTCGAATGCCAGCGTACGTATGGCGTTCAGGTTTTCCAGCGCCGCGCCGCCCTTGATCAGCACGCCGTGTCTTGCCGCCGCCGCGAGGCCGGAAGTTATCGCCGCTGGCGTAGAGATAACCAGCGCGCAAGGGCAGCCAATCAGCAATAACGTCAGCCCTTTATAAATCCACGGCTGCCAGTCGCCCGCAAGCAGCAGCGGCGGCACAATGGCCACCAGCAGCGCAATGGCCATGACCAGCGGGGTATAGATGCGGCTGAAACGATCGAGAAAACGCTCGACCGGCGCGCGGTTGGCCTCAGCTTCTTCAATCAAATGCAGGATACGATCGATAGCGCTTTGACCCGGTTTTGAGGTGACTTTCAGCCTGACCAGGCGATCGACGCTCAGGCTCCCGGCCACAACAGGCTCGCCCGCCAGGCGTTCTACCGGCATGGATTCACCGGTCAGCGCGCTTTCGTCAAAACTGGCAAAAGGCGTGACCAGACAGGCATCAGCAGGGAGACGCCCTCCCGCGGTAACCTCTATGAGATCGCCAGGGCGAAGTGCGCTCACGGCCACCGTTTCGCGCGTTTCACCCTGAATGCGCAGCGCCTGCTCGGGTTTTAACGCCATCAGCGCCGTTACGCCACGGCGGGCACGTCCTGCAGCAAAAGCCTCCAGACGTTCGCCAAGCATAAACAACAGCAGCACCATTGCCGCCTCAGCGGTCGCGCCGATAAAAAGTGCGCCAAGCGCGGCCACGGTCATTAACGTTTCAATGGCGAAAGGTGTCCCGCTACGCATCAGGCGTAGTGCGGTGCGGGCTACCGGCCAGCAGCCTACCAGCGTAGTAGCGGTAAAAGCGATTTTCCCGGCCTGAGGACTCATCATCTGTAGCAGCCAGCTCGCGAGAAGGAGTCCGCCGAGCAGCAATAGCATCCTGTTTTCCTGCCAGAAGCCGACTGGCTGTGCGGCGGGTTGTTCGCCAGATCTCAGGGAAAAACCCGCGTTGGCTACTGCCTGTTCAACCTGCTGCCGTATGTCCTTATTGGCGCTGACTACCAGCTTTTCCGTAGCGAAAAGCACGCGAGCCTGGGTCACCCCAGCCAGCTGACCTACGGCATTTTCGATCTTT
>DOOK01000190.1:4322-8125 GCA_003512805.1 Erwinia sp.
TTTTCGATCTTTTTAGCGCAGCTCGGGCAGTCCATACCGCCGATCTGCCAGCTGTAGTCCGCGCCAGACCCGTCGCTTTCCTCATCAGGTGGCGAATCGGCAGGAGCAGGAGCGCAACACCCGTGAACAGAGAGTATTTTTCCTGCTTCGGGACGTGGCCTGCTGCAGTTTTGCTGGCCCACCGGGTGGCGCTGCCCGCAAGAGCAGGGGAAAGATGAAGAGTGATGCATGATGCCTCCTGATAAGCCTGACGGGTAACCTTCCTGTCAGGCTTATCTTACACTCTGGAGTGGACTCCAGAGTCAAGGCAAAAATCAGAGGTAAAGTGAGCGGACGATCATGAAGTGTCCCGCAAAATAGCAGGCAGCCGTAATGGCGCTGTCCGCAGCAAAGCGGCGACGATAATGACTAATCAGCCAGACAATGTTGGCGAACAGCAGCAGCGAGGTCCCGACCATCAGCGAAAAACCGTAATCCGTCGGCCGGAAAGCATACTGTTCGGTGGTCAGCCAGACCATCAGCAGCGTCATACCGATAAAGGTACACACCGGCCAGCGTAACTCCTCAAGCTTTGTCCAAATTGCCGCAATCAGCAGCGCACCGATAACTAACACAGTAAGAGGGATCGGCCAGAAGAATGTCAGCGTCATATGGCTGGCGAAGCAGATGGTGTAAAGCAGATGCGACAGGAAGAATGCGCCGATAGCATAAAGCATGCGCCGCTCGGGCAGCAGCATTAAGGCATCACCGACCAGCGTCGCCAGTAAACCAAACAGGATAAGGTAATCCGTAGCGCTCAACACTGGCGCTTGCCAGGCCCAGGCGAGCAGCAGTAAAAGCGTGACCGGTTTAAAGACCCAGCGCTGCCATTGTGGGCCACGGTAAGTAGCGTCAACGTACAGCCAGCCGGAAAAAAGCACTGCCAGAAACGACCAAATCATAATGTGTCCCTTTGTTTTTAGAGGCTAAATTCCACAGTTCTGATTTTAGTTTAGGACAGGGGCTGACGATGTGACAATGAGAGGTCTCTGGTTGTATTCTTTGTGCCCATGTTGAAAAAATGAGGAAAAGTCGTGAAGCCACCCCTGATCTTTTTTATTACGCTGGCCATCATCGCCGTGCTGGCGACCCGGCAATTTATCAAGCAGCGGCAGGAAGTGGCAGTGAACGATGCTTCACCTGTACGCAGCCTGCCTGTGGAAATCAAAGATAAACGCGAAGTTTCTACCTCTGCGCTACGCTCGCGTCAGCGTGAAAATGTACCGGTTGAAGCAATGCGATACGAAGCGTGGTTTCATCCCCTGAACGGTGCAGGGGATTTTAAGCTGGTGCTGAAAGCCAACGACTACCGCCAGCTGGAACGAGGTGAGAAGGGCGAGCTGCAGGTACAGGGCACCAGGTTTATCGCTTTCCGGCCACGCTGACAGCCTGGCCGGGAAAGGCCTTAACGTGTATGGCCTGCGTTACTGTTTCGGAAATTGCTTTTTTTGCCAGGCCAGCAGCTCAAACACGCCAAAAAAGAAGATTCTGGCCTGAAGGATGCCGCTCAGTTTAGGGGCATCTTTAGGCTGCGTGGCGCGCAACAGAACCAGCTGCAAACCGTGCATAATCACCATAAAAAACAGCGCGACATTGATAAAATATTTTAGTGGCGCGGGGTAAGGATGGACCAGGTTCAGCAATAAAAAGGCCCATACGCACAGCATCAGTGCTCTGCCCAGATTAGTCAGCATGCGTTTCTCTCTTTTCGGGGGAACGACGAACATAAAGACGGCTGGCGACCTGACCGGCGATTTTTTCCCGGTGCAGATGCCAGTTTACCGGCACGGGCGGTACCCCGTTTTCCACTTCGCTTTCCACGTAGATTAATGCTTCTTCTGCCAGCCAGCCCTGGCTTTCCAGCAACGTCAGCGTTTCTTCCAGTAATCCCTTACGAAAAGGGGGATCGATGAAAACCAGCTGGTGAGGTTCGCCGGCCTGAGCCAAAAACTGTAGCGTGTTGGTATTGATTACCCGGCCGTTCGCCGCGCCGAGCGTAGCCAGATTTTTCCCCAGCTGCTGTGCGACGGGACGCTCCAGCTCCAGCAACGTGGCCGATGCCGCATGGCGAGACAATGCCTCCAGTCCCAGCGCGCCGCTGCCGGCAAAGCAGTCCAGGCAGCGTGCACCCTGAATATCGGGTGCGAGCCAGTTAAACAGCGTCTCACGCACGCGGTCGGTAGTCGGGCGCAGTCCGGCGCTGTCGGGTACAGGCAGCTTTCTGCCGCGCCATTGGCCGCCAATAATGCGGATCTGTCCGGCGCTGCCGCCGCGAGGTTTTTTATTCATCTGACTTAACTCTTCATAATTTGTTGCACAGTTTAACGGGCTTACCGGACAGAGGAAACGTAAAAAGGGTGCTGTGTTGCGTCAGCAGGAAAGTGTTAGACTAGGGGATTAAGATTATTTTCAGAGACCTGACGGTTTTTTCCCCGCGAGGAGCGTGTTTACACCATGGCAAAAAATAAAAAACGTGGCTTTTTTTCCTGGCTGGGATTAGGACGCGAAGAAAAAGCGCCTGAGGAAGAAGTCCAAACGCCAGAACAGCCGCAGAGCGAAACAGCGCATGCCGACACGCCACCTGAGGTTGAGCAGCGTGCCGAAGCCGTTGTAGAAGTGACGGAAACCGTTGCTCGCCAGCAGGCTGAGCAGGATCCGCAAGAACAGGTTAGCCCCGCGCCGGAAGAGAGCGCTGCTGTAAAACCGGAAACACAGCCGGAAGAGATTGCCGTCGCGAAGCCAGAGCCGGAAGAGGAATGGCTGCCGGAAGAAACGGCCGGCCTGGAGCCAGAAGAAGAGTGGCTACCGGAAGAGACGGCGGCCGTGCAGCAAGAGCCAGAGCTTTTGCCTGAAGAAATTGTCGCCCCCGACCCCGAGCCGGAAGAAGTGACGATCGCGGCAGAACAGGCCGACGAAATCACGCCGGAAGAGCTGGAAGCTGTCGCGCTGTCTGCAGGCGCCTCAGCGGCGGAAATGAAGGTCATTGAGGAAGAAGAATCCGTCGCTGCCGCGCTGGTTAAAGTCGAACAGGCTAACGCTGCGGAAGAGCAGGTCAGCGAAGAGCAGACGCGTCCGACCAAAGAGGGCTTTTTTGCTCGCCTGAAGCGCAGTCTGGTCAAAACCCGACAGAATTTAGGTTCCGGCTTTGTCAGCCTGTTCCGTGGTAAAAAAATTGATGATGAGCTGTTTGAAGAGCTGGAAGAGCAGCTGTTAATTGCCGACGTGGGCGTTGACACTACGCGCCGGATTATCAGTAATCTGACTGCTCAGGCAAGTCGCAAACAGCTACGCGATGCTGAAGCGCTGTATGGCTTGTTGAAGCAGGAAATGGCCGACATTCTGGCGAAAGTTGAAGCGCCGCTGGACGTGACCGGCAAAACGCCGTTCGTTATTCTGATGGTCGGCGTCAATGGCGTGGGCAAAACCACTACCATCGGCAAGCTGGCGCGGCAGTACCAGGCAGAAGGCAAATCGGTGATGCTGGCGGCGGGCGATACCTTCCGTGCAGCTGCAGTCGAGCAGCTGCAGGTTTGGGGCCAGCGTAATAATATCCCGGTGGTGGCTCAGCATACCGGTGCGGATTCCGCTTCGGTGATTTTCGATGCCATCCAGGCGGCGAAAGCCCGCAACGTGGATGTGCTGATCGCCGATACGGCCGGACGCTTGCAGAATAAATCGCATTTGATGGAAGAACTGAAGAAAATCACCCGCGTCATGAAGAAACTGGATGAACAGGCGCCGCATGAGGTTATGTTGACCATCGA
>DOOK01000400.1 GCA_003512805.1 Erwinia sp.
GTGCCGCGGCGTTTTGTCTTCCGTTGCCCGTTCACTTAAGCAGACTGATGCTCGATAGTCTGCTGGTTTTTAATTGTCTGTTCATGCGAGATAGGGATCCGGCGAGGTTTTTCGCTCTCGGGTATTTCCTGATACAAATCAACGGAAAGAATGCCGTCCTGCAGTGTTGCACCGGTCACTTTCACGTGCTCCGGCACCATATAGCTCAGCCGGAAATCAGCATGATTAATGCCGCGATGGAGCCAGCCCTGTTGGTTTTCGGTTTCGTTCTGTTCCTGCTTTTTACCGGAAATTGTTAGCTGTCCCCCTACCGTTTCGATAGCCAGATCGCTCTCTTTCCAGCCGGGTACGCTGACGGCTAACGTATAGCGATCTTTATCCACGCGGCGAATATCGTAGGCAGGCGAGGCCGCTAAAGAGACATTGTCGGCTGACTGACCGAAAAGTCCGTTCATACGGTTAAGGCGCTCGGAAAACAGCGCATCGCTCAAAGAAGGGATCAGGGAAAAGTGGCGTACGTTCATCATCATAACCTCCTGAATACGGTTGCTATTCAAAAGCTCATTTCGCGCAGGTTCGCCGCCTGCTTATGACTAAAATAGGGACGACCAAACCTGTTTCAAGCGCTGCAAATAAAATTTTTTACTGGCTGCCTGTCATCGCCATCCTGAGAATGGCGCATAAAAAAAACCTGAGCCGGGCGTACTGCCGGACTCAGGTTTTTTCAAGGTAACAGGCGGAACAGGGTGTTCGCTTTCCGACCTGCTGACTACGCCTTGATTCTTTTCTTCACCAGCGTCCAGCTGACCAGCAGCAGCGCTATCCAACCGATACCGACGTAAAGCGATACGCGGGTATCCGGGAAATAGCCAATCAGGCCGATAATAAAGAACAGGAACAGGATGCCGACAGTAGCCGTAAACACGCCGCCCGGCATCGCAAACTTCAGCTCTTTTGCCTGGGCAGGCGTCAGCGTACGGCGAAAGCCGATCTGGGCGAACAGGATCATAATCCATACCCACACCGTGGCAAATGTCGCCAGCGAAGCGATCACCAGGAAGACTTTTTCCGGCATCAGGTAGTTCAGATAAACCGCAATCAGCATCGCAAGCATCATCACCAGCACGGTGATCCACGGAATACCGCGACGCGAGACGGTAGCGAACATTTTAGGCGCATGGCCCTGCTCCGCCATGCCGTGCAGCATTCGGCCAACGCCGAAAACATCGCTGTTAATCGCCGAAAGCGAGGCCGTAATCACCACAAAGTTCAGAATGGCTGCCGCCGCCGCAATGCCCATATGCTGGAAAGTCAGTACGAACGGGCTGCCGTTGGTACCCACCTGATTCCACGGATAGATGGACATAATCACAAACAGCGTGCCGACATAAAATACCAGGATACGCAGAGGGACGGTATTTATCGCTCGAGGAATCGACGTAGCGGGATCTTTCGCTTCTCCGGCGGTGATGCCGATAATCTCAATGCCGCCATAGGCAAACATCACGATCTGCAGCGACAGCACCATACCGATGACGCCATGGGCAAAGAAGCCGCCGTTAGTCCATAAATTGCTGATGCCGGTAGGCTGACCACCGTTACCGATACCCCAGAAAATAATCCCGATACCCGCCACGATCATAATAATGATGGTCGCGACCTTGAACAGTGACAGCCAGAACTCCACTTCGCCAAAGACTCTTACCGTGGCGAGGTTGATAGCGCCAATAATCAGCACCACGCTCAGCACCCACACCCAGTGCGGCACGTCCGGGAACCAGACGCCCATATAGATGCCAAAAGCGGTGACGTCGGCAATGGCCACAATCAGGATTTCAAAGCAGTAAGTCCAGCCGGTGATATAGCCGGCCAGCGGGCCAAGATAATCCTGAGCATAGCGGGAGAACGAGCTGGCCTGCGGGTTGTTCACCGACATTTCACCCAGCGCGCGCATGATGATGTAAGCAATAGCGCCGCCGATGATATAGGCGAGAATGACGCTTGGACCGGCCATTTTCATTGCATCGGCCGAGCCGTAAAACAGACCGGTGCCGATGGCCGAACCCAGCGCCATAAAGCGGATGTGACGGGTACTCAGTCCCTTTTTGAGCGTATTATTTTTCATCTTTCATTCTGCTTAAACTCTGTCAACTTCTCCTGCCGGAGATCGGGCAGGAGAAGGTATCACACTTTTACTGCTGGTGCGCATTCACCTGCGCGCGTCCCATTACGCGATCGCAGATAGCCACCACGACCAGCATCGCCAGGGAAGGCGGCAGCCAGGCCAGGCCCTGCTCGGCCAGCGGCAGATTGGCCGTAAACGCAGGCAGCACCTCTTTAAAGGCCGTGGTTTTAATGCCATCAATGATGCCGAAAATCAGGCTGACCAGCATGGTCGGCGCGATAATACGCATGCTTTTGTTCCACCAGCGCAGCGTAAAGCTCAGCAGGATCAGGACAATACAAGGCGGATAGATAGCCGTCAGTACAGGAATAGAAAACTGGATAAGCTTGCTCAGCCCCAGATTCGACACCAGCATTGAGAACAGGCCCAGAATAAACACCAACTGACGATAGGTCAGCGGCAGATACTGCTGGAAGAACTCGGCGCAGGCGCAGGTCAGGCCCACTGCCGTCACCATACAGGCCACAAAAATTAGCGCCGCAAGGAACAGGCTACCCAGCCCCCCGAAGGTGTGCTGAACATAGGCATGCAGGATAGCCGCGCCGTTGGCGTTCTGATCGACAATAGAGGCGCTGTCAGAGCCGAGTTTAAACAGGGCCAGATAAACCAGCGTCAGCCCTACCCCCGCGATCAAACCCGCAATAATAGTGTAGCGCGTCAGCAGGCCGGCTTCGCTAACCCCGCGAGAACGAGCCGCATTCACGATAACAATGCCAAATACCAGCGCGCCCAGCGTGTCCATCGTCAGATAGCCGTTAATAAAGCCGCTGGAGAAAGCACCATGCTGATAGCTTTCGGTCGCTGGGGCCAGGCTGCCCGCTGGCCAAATCAGCGCGGCGATACCCAGTACGGCCAGTGCGGCAATTTTCAGGGGTGCCAGGATATGTCCGACAGTATCCAGCAGCTTGCCTGGATAAAGTGAAATGCTAATGACCAGTGCGAAATAGACCAGGCTGTAAATAAACAGCGGTAGCGCGCTGTCGCCGGTCAGCGGTGCAATGCCCACTTCAAAAGAGACAGTGGCGGTGCGCGGGGTGGCGAAAAGGGGGCCAACGGCCAGATAGCAAACGGTGGCCAGCACGATACCTGCCGCTTTGCCAATCGGCGAGCTGAGCGCATCAATACCGCCGCCAACTCGAGATCGGAAGAGCGTCGTGTAGGGAAAGAGTGTAG
>DOOK01000399.1 GCA_003512805.1 Erwinia sp.
AGCAAAACGGCACGCAGCCAAACGTGCCGGCTAATGACATCAACAAAGCGGCTCAACCGGCAAGGAAATGGGATACGGTAAAACCGGTGAAGCCAATCGTAGGCGGGCCGGGTAGCGCAAGCCGCCCTGATGGTAATAACCATGCCGGTTCCGCTAAACCTGCGCAGGGTTCGCCGAAGCAAAACGGCACGCAGCCAAACATGCCGGCTAATGACATCAACAAAGCGGTTCAACCGGCTAAGAAATGGGAGCCGGTTAAGCCCGTCCGGCCGATTGTAGGCGGTCCGGGCAGCTCAACCAGCCCTGGTAGCAATAACTCGGCAGGCTCTGCCAAACCGGCTAACGGCTCGCCTGCGCAGGACGCGCATTACAATAAAAACGCAGCAAACAGTCAGCCAGAGAACGCCGCTGCAGGAAAAAATGGCAAAAGCGACAAGACGTCAAGGTAAGCCATGATTGAAAGGGAGTAACTTCCCGAAGGAAACGGGCAGGCTGACAACCTGCCCGTTTTATTTCCTCTGCGGCTTTTTGGGTAGCGTTGATTACTCTCCTCCTCAGCCTGTTTACCTCGGCATAGTAAGGTCATCATCGTCGGCCATAATTAGCGGGGTGCGGCAGGAAAAAGCTTGTCTTTGCTCGCCGATACGTTCATAATCGCACCCGTTCGACCTTAAAGGAATTAGAAATCCTTTAAAATCAAGAAGTTAGGCTTTTTGGTGCGGTTGGCGCTTAGCAGTACTTCTTTGCGGGAATAGCTCAGTTGGTAGAGCACGACCTTGCCAAGGTCGGGGTCGCGAGTTCGAGTCTCGTTTCCCGCTCCAGATCATTCATCACTGTCATTTTTGATTAAGTTATCCACAGCCCTGCCGCGGCTGGGTTTCGCTATTTCCGGCCTGCACCGAATAACCTTCAACAGAGTTATCCACAGGTTACGATCTACCCCTGCCTGCTATTCAGGAATATAAAACGCTACGCGATTTTTTTATATCATTGAATTATAAATATAAATTAATATTTTGAATGAGTAGAGAGATCGCTTGCGCTTTCTGTGGCAGTTGAATGGCAACGGCTTTTTATTTTTATGCACAGCGTGTGGAAAACTGGTTCGACAGTGTAAGCGGTACGCCTGGTTATTTATGCGTCGCGCGGCAAACCTTTTTCTATTACGCGCACCAGCCGCTTTTGCTGGCCGCTCTGAACCTCAATCGCGTTTTCCTCTCGCCTTGCCAACTGGCGGGTCAGCGCCCACGTAATGTGTTCGTCCAGCATGGGATTCTCTCCCTGACGGCTTTGCAATACCACCACGTTTTCCTCTGACCAGGGTGCATTGCCCAGCGCTACCGCCACGTTGCGCAGCCAGCGAAGATGACCGATACGTCTGATCGCCGATCCTTCCGTTACGCGGAGAAATGTCGCCTCGTCCCAGGCAAACAGCTCGGTTAAGGGCGGCGCATGAAGCACGGCGCGCGGGCTAAAATCATCTTCGTCCGTCAGCTGGCCGTAACGATTCCAGGGACAGATCAGCTGGCAGTCATCACAGCCATAAATTCGGTTGCCAATAAGCGGCCTGTACGCTTCCGGAATGGCGCCTTCCAGTTCGATGGTCAGATAGGAGATACAGCGTCTGGCATCCACCACGTAAGGTTCGACAATGGCGCCGGTTGGACAGGTTGTCAGGCAGGCAACACAGCGGCCACACTGCTCCTGCTGCGGCGTATCAATCGGCAAAGGCAGGTTGATAAGCAGCTCACCCAGAAAAAACCACGAGCCGGATTCCCGATTTAAAACCAACGAGTGTTTACCGGTCCAGCCCAGGCCAGCCTTGACCGCCAGCGGCCTTTCCATCACCGGTGCGGAATCGACAAAAGGTCTGAATTCAGCCGCCTCACAGCGTTCGCGAATACGATCGCCGAGCTTTTTCAGGCGATTGCGTAATACTTTGTGATAATCGCGGCCGAGCGCATAGCGACTAACGTAGCCAAGCTGCGGATTTTTTAAGGTGCTGGCGAAGGCCGCTTTGGCCGGCAGGTAATTCATGCGTACGCTGATCACGCGTAGCGTGCCGGGCTGCAGCTCATGGGGACGGGCGCGCATCATGCCGTGACGAGCCATCCATTCCATTTCGCCATGGTATTGCTTGTCCAGCCAGGCCTGCAGGCGCGGCTCTTCCGGGCTAAGATCGGTATCACAGATACCGACCTGCTGAAAGCCGAGTTCCAGCCCCCACTGTTTGATTTCCAGGGCAAATTGAGAAAGATCGAGAGGATGCGACATGACTAACCTGAACCAGCTAAATAACCCGACCAGTTTACCCTATTCTGTCTGGCCTGTAGAGGCGATTGCGCAACTTGAGCGTGAAGGGGCGGATGCATTAGGTATTACGCTGTTTGAACTGATGCAACGGGCGGGCGAGGCGGCATTCAGCCATATTCAGGCTTTGTGGCCCGGCAAGAAGCATTGGTTGATCCTGTGCGGGCACGGCAATAACGGCGGTGACGGCTTCATCGTGGCTCGTCTTGCCCGCTCGGCAGGGATGGAGGTGACAGTCATTGCCTGTGAAGGGACAAAAGCGCTACCGGAAGAGGCTGAACAGGCGCGTAATGCCTGGCTTGCCGCGGGAGGGGAAATCCACGCGGCTGATACGCCCTGGCCTGAACAGAACGATATTATTATTGATGCGCTGCTCGGTACCGGGCTGAACCGCGCACCGGGTGACCCGTATGCGCGGCTGATTGAAAAAGCGAACGCGGGCAGCGCGCCGGTTTTTTCCGTGGATATTCCCTCTGGGTTAGTGGCTGCTAACGGTACAACGCCCGGCCCGGTTATTAACGCCACCCATACTATAACGTATATCGCCCTCAAACCGGGTCTGCTGACCGGGAAAGCGCGTGATTACGTCGGGCAGCTGCATTTCCACGCGCTCGGACTGGATGCGTGGCTGGCGGGGCAGGCCGCACCGATAGCGCGCTACGATGCCTCTGTGCTAACGCGCTGGCTGCCACCGCGTAAACCCACTTCCCATAAGGGCGATCATGGCAAGCTGGCGATCATCGGCGGGGATCGGGGTACGGCTGGCGCTATCAGGATGACCGGGGAAGCTGCCCTGCGCGCAGGGGCTGGCTTAGTGCGAGTACTTACTCACAAAGATAATCTTTCCGCGCTGCTGACGGCACGTCCCGAGCTGATGGTGCAGGAATTAAGCGCTCAGGCGATAGAGGAAGCGCTGGATTGGGCCGATTTTATCGTGATTGGGCCAGGGCTGGGCCAGCGTGACTGGGGTAAACAAGCGCTGGAAAAAGTAAAAAAATCCTCTAAACCGATGCTTTGGGATGCTGACGCGCTTAACCTGCTGGCAATCGCTGGCGATAAACGTCAAAATCGTGTTATTACGCCGCATCCGGGCGAAGCGGCCCGCCTGCTGGAGGTAAAAACCAGCGAAATAGAGAGTGACCGCTTACTTGCCGCCCGTAAACTGGCTGAACGCTATGGTGGCGTGGTGGTATTGAAAGGGGCCGGTACCCTTATCGCCAGCGAGGCAGGCGAGATGGCGATTGCCGATGTTGGTAACGCCGGCATGGCAACCGGCGGTATGGGAGATGTGCTATCCGGCATTATCGGCAGTTTGTCAGGGCAAAAGCTTTCGCTATATGAAGCAGCCTGCGCAGGCTGTGTCGCCCACGGCGCTGCGGCGGAAGCCGTATCGCAACGGCTGGGCACGCGCGGGATGCTGGCGACCGATCTGTTTTCCGAGCTGTACCTGTTTGTTAACCCAGAGATCCTGAACAGAAAAGAATGAAGACCGCAATCGCATTGTCCGACGAGGCTGCCACTCTCGCACTGGGAGCCAGCCTGGCCCGCGCCTGTCATAGCGCGGCAATCCTTTATTTGTATGGCGATTTGGGCGCGGGAAAAACCACGTTCAGTCGCGGTTTTTTACAGGCGCTGGGCCACCAGGGCAAAACAAAAAGCCCAGATCGGAAGAGCG
>DOOK01000464.1:0-4336 GCA_003512805.1 Erwinia sp.
AGTGCTGGCGCTGACCGGGCCGCAGCGTAAATCCTTTTACGATCGCATTGAGCACTATGACGTGGTGCTGACCACCTACTCGCTGCTGTGGCGCGATCAGCCGCAGCTGCTGGGCCACAGCTACCATTTGCTGATCCTGGACGAGGCCCAATACGTGAAAAACAGCGCGTCGCGGGCCGCTTCGGTGATCCGTACGCTAAAGTCACGTTACCGGCTTTGTCTGACCGGTACGCCGTTGGAGAACCATCTGGGCGAGCTTTGGGCCCAGTTTGATTTCCTGCTGCCCGGTTTCTTGGGCAGTGAAAAAGTGTTCACTCAGGAGTGGCGTATCCCGATTGAGCGCGAGGGCGATCGGGTCAGGCGCGAGCTGCTGGCACGGCGCGTGCGGCCTTTTATGCTGCGTCGGCGCAAACAGGAAGTGGCAAAAGAGCTGCCGCCGAAAAATACCATTGTTCGCTCGGTAGAGCTGGAAGGCGCGCAGCGTGAGCTTTATGAAAAAGTACGCAGCGCGATGCAGGACCGCGTACGGCTGGCGGTAGAGCAGCAGGGCGCGGGGCGCAGTCATCTGCTGGTGCTGGATGCCTTGCTGAAGCTGCGGCAGATCTGCTGCGATCCGCGCCTGATCGACAACGATAAAACGGCCAGGGTTAAACAGTCAGCCAAACTGGCGCTGTTGCGAGAAATGCTCAGCGATCTGCTGGCGGAAGATCGCCGCATCCTGATCTTTTCGCAGTTCACTACCATGCTGTCGCTGATTGCGGAAGAGTTACAGAAAGCGCGTATTCCCTACGTGATCCTGACCGGCAGCACGCGCGACCGCAGTGAGCCAGTGCGCCGTTTCCAAAACGGTGAAGTGCCGGTTTTTTTGATCAGCCTGAAGGCGGGCGGCGTGGGGCTGAATCTGACGGCGGCCGACACGGTGATCCATTACGATCCGTGGTGGAATCCGGCTGCAGAAAACCAGGCCACGGATCGCGCTTACCGACTGGGTCAGGATAAACCCGTATTCGTTTATAAGCTGATCGCCGCTGGTAGCATCGAGGAAAAGATCGTTGCGCTGCAGCAGCGAAAAGCGGAACTGGCTGAGGGAATTTTGGAAAATGAATTGAGTGAGACGACGGCCTTCACCAGTGAAGACCTGACCGCGCTGTTTGCGCCGCTTTAAGGGGGGCTTTGCGGCGTCACTTTTGTTAATGCCGCCTCTCACCAGGCCTGCTTGTCATCTCTGAACGCGGCATCATGTTCTGTGTTGCTGGTGCCGCATCTCAATCCGCTTACCAACCTGCCTGGCATACCTGAACGCAGTATGGTGTTCTGTGTTTGCCATGGACGCATGTCAACCCGCTTACAAACCTGCCTGGCACACCTGAACGCGGTATCGTGTTCTTTTTGCCACGGACGCATGCCAACCCGCTTACAGACCTGCCTGGCATACCTGAACGCAGTATCGTGTTCTGTGTTGCTGGTGCCGCATCTCAATCCGCTTACCAACCTGCCTGGCACACCTGAACGCGGTATCGTGTTCTGTGTTTGCCATGGCCGCATTCCAACCCGCTTACAAACCTGCCTGGCACACCTGAACGCAGTATCGTGTCCTGTGTTTGCCAGGGGCACACTCGAAGCCCCCTACGGACCTGCCTGGCATACCTGAACGTGACTATGTTCTGTTTTTACTGGCACCGCCGTCCCAGCGCTTCTGATACCACCAGACCGCTTCCCATGGGCGTAGCATCACTTCGCCAGGCGTCACGTGGGTGTCAGGGTAGTTACTGATTAACACTTCCCAGTGGCCGCTGTAGGCTGGCGGATGCCAGACCTGCGTCTCGCCACTGAAGTTAGCGGCCACCACCAGCACCTCTTTCTCAAAACGTCGGCAGTAGCACCACAAATAAGCATGATCCGGCAGGAGATCGAGGTAATCGCCCCAGGTCAGAATGGGATAGGCTTTCCTTAACTGGATAAGCTTCTGATAGGCGTAAAACACCGAGTTCTCATCCGCCAGCGCCGCTTGTGCATTGATCGTATCCATATTGTCGCACATGCCGATCCACGGCGTACCGGTAGTGAATCCGCCGTTTTCTCCCGCATGCCACGGGACAGGCGTGCGGCCGTTGTCGCGCGATTTACTGGCGAGGATCTCCAGCAGGTTATCACTGTCACGACCCTGCGAACGCAGCTCGGCGTACATGTTATGGCTTTCGATATCACGGTAATCCAGGATGCGGGTAAAATGCGGGTTGGTCATGCCCAGCTCTTCGCCCTGAAAAATATAGGGCGTGCCCTGCATCCCGTGCAGCACCAGCGCCAGCATCTTCGCCGACTGCACGCGATACTGTCCTTCATCGCCCCAGCGTGAAACCACGCGCGGCTGGTCATGGTTACACCAGAACAGCGCGTTCCAGGCTTTATTATGCATACCGTGCTGCCAGTGGGTGAAGATCGCCTTCTGCGCCACCAGATCCAGCGGCGTCAGCGTCCATTTCTGCCCGTTGAAGAAGTCGACCTCAACGTGATCGAAGCTGAACACCATCGACAGCTCTTCACCATCCAATGAGCCATACTGCTGGCAGTGCTCAAGCGTCGCAGAAGACATTTCGCCTACCGTCATCAGTTCACGCGGACGAAATACGTCCTGGCTCATTTCACGCATATATTCGTGGATGCGCGGCCCGTCTGTATAGAAGCGTAACCCGTCACCGTTGGGATCGTTCGGGAAGTCCTGATGTTTGGAAACCAGGTTCACCACGTCCAGCCGCAGCCCGTCGATACCGCGATCGGCCCAGAAGTTAACGATCTGCTTCAGCTCAGCACGCAGATTTTCGTTTTCCCAGTTGAGATCGGCCTGCTCTGGCGCCCACAGGTGCATATAATACTGGTTGCTTTCCGGATGCCAGCGCCAGGCGTGACCGCCAAACTTTGACTGCCAGTTGTTGGGCAGCTCGTCCGGCGTGCCGTCGCGCCAGATATAGTAAGAGCGATAGGGGCTTTCAGGATCGAGCGCCTCGTGAAACCAGTGATGCTGAGTGGAGCTGTGGTTGAATACCATATCCAGGATCAGCCGCATCCCGCGCCGATGGGTCTCTTCCACCAGGTTATCAAAATCGTTAAGCGTGCCGAACAGCGGATCGATAGCGGTATAATTCGCCACGTCATAGCCATTGTCTACCTGCGGCGAGATATAAAACGGCGTCAGCCAGATGGCATCTACGCCCAGCTTTTTCAGATAGTCCAGATGCTGCACCACGCCGGCCAGATCGCCGGTCCCGTTGCCGGTGGTGTCCTGGAAACTCTTGGGATAAATTTGATAGATAACGCCGTTCTGCCACCAGGGTGGATTTTTAGTCATTGCTCAATCCCGATATAAAGGTCCGTTTGCGCTGTTATCGCCTTCTTGTTCTTCCCTAAGGTTAGCCATTAACTGGCAAGGTGGAGAGACGGGCGCAGCGAAATATTTTTAGGGGAGGCCGAAAGGCGCTCGCAAAGAGAATAAAAAGAAGGGAACCGGGGTAAACCTTCCTCTCCCGACGGGAGAGGAGAGGGCTTTAGCGACGGACAGCGATCGCTTCAATCTCGATTTTGACATCTTTCGGCAGGCGCGCCACTTCCACACAGGAACGAGCCGGGAAGCTGGCCTGATGTTCAGTAAAGAAAGCTTCATAGGCCGCGTTCACGGTAGCAAAATCGTTCAGATCCTTCACGAACACCGTGGTTTTAACAATGTCGCCGACTTTCAGGCCTGCCGCTTCCACGATAGCCCTGACGTTTTCCAGCGACTGACGAGCCTGGGCGGTCACGTCTTCGGCCACGCTGCCGGTGGCAGGATCGACCGGGATCTGACCGGAAGTGATGATCATGCTGCCCAGATCGACGCCCTGCACATAAGGGCCGATAGCCGCGGGTGCGTTTTCGGTGCTGATTTCGCGAGACATAATTTCTCCATGTTAATGACGCCGACAGAGGCGTGACTCGCCCCCATTATAAGCCGCCCGAAGCTGATTACCAGTTCGCCAGCACCACGTGACGCGCAAACTCTTTCTCACAGTATTTGCACTTTAACTGCACGTTATCGTTACGCTTTTTCACCGCAAAGCTGGAGTTGACCGGTTCGCTGCGGCTGATACAGTTGCTGTTGGGACAGGTCAGGACGCGCTCAATCTTGTCCGGCAGCGTCGGCGAAATTTTTCCAACCACGTCATAGTTATCAATACGGTTCACCGTAGCGTGCGGCGCATAAACAGCCAGCTGATTGATTTGATCGTCCGTCAGAAACGTGTTTTCGATCTTGATCAGATCCTTGCGCCCCAGCTCGCCTGAAGGCAGCGTGGCCGAAGACGTG
>DOOK01000464.1:4498-4825 GCA_003512805.1 Erwinia sp.
CCCCAGCTCGCCTGAAGGCAGGTTCAGGCCGATAGTGATCCGCTGATCGGTTTCCGTCAGGCGAAACAACGACAGGAGCTTAAAGCCGATCTGTGCCGGAATGTGGTCGATTACCGTGCCGCATTTGATCGCTTCAACCTGTAATTTATCTTGTGTCATCATCAGTTCCTCTTACAGAGCCAGTTCGCTGTTCAGCACCAGCGCCAGCAGCGCCTGCCGTGCAAAAATGCCGTTACCCGCCTGCTGAAAATACCAGGCGTGCGGCGTGGTATCGACATCCGTAGTAATTTCATCAATACGCGGCAGCGGGTGCAGTACCTTCATGGT
>DOOK01000465.1:0-2914 GCA_003512805.1 Erwinia sp.
TCTGCCCTGTGGGAGTACGGACTTGAGGGACAAATTTCTACGCTCCTCGGTCTGGAGTACAGTGCGGATTTTGAAACCAGTGAAAGACTGAGGTTTATTCTGACCTCGTCTGGCTTTGCTCTGTTGGCCATGATTATCCCGGGCCTGCTTATCGGCAGGCTCGTACGTAAAATGCTCACGGCTGAAAAAAATGCCCTTCGACTGGCCGATACGGATGAACTTACCGGGGTGGGTAATCGTCGGGCATTCAGCGCTCGTATTGCCCAGCTTGACGCAGCCGGGCAGCCTTATTTTCTTACGTTACTCGACATCAATGATTTTAAAAGCATTAATGACCTGAACGGGCACCATCAGGGGGATGCCACGCTGGTTTCTCTGGCCAACCTGCTGGCGGAATCTGTCAGCCCGCACACCCATGTGTTTCGCATCGGCGGTGATGAGTTTGCTATGACCTCGGGCGGTGGGCAGCCTGAAGAGGCGGTCAGAACGGCGGCCACTCTCCGTCTTCGTGCCACGGAGATCCGCACCGGGCCTCACACCTTTCTGGGACTGTCGATTGGAGTAGCGTGTTCGACCTGCTGCGGTGGTTCCGGCATCGTGCGGGCAGCCGATTTGGCTATGTACGAAGCCAAGCGGGATAAAACGCCGTACCCGGTCCATTTTTCACCGGATATGGAGCTGACTTTCCTCCGCAGAGAAAAGCTTGAGCATGACGTTACCGAAGCGATTAAAAATCATGCCATCGTCCCTTTCCTGCAGCCCATCGTCTGTCTACAGACAGGCCGCATTACCGGTTTCGAGATCCTGGCACGCTGGATATCCGGCTCTGGTAAAGTGATAGCGCCTGCGGTGTTTATCCCCGTAGTGGAAAAGCTGGGATTGATGGATACCCTGACCGTTGAGCTGCTGCAGGCCGTCGTCCTTAAGATTTCGGGCTGGCCTGCAGGGCTGCACCTGGCGCTGAATATCACGCCGGAACAGCTGCTCAATCCGGTGCTGACGGATTGTTTGTCCGACATCATGCAGCAGGCTGTCCAGATAAAGCTGGAACTGGAGATCACTGAGCAGAATGTAATGACGATTTCTGAAGAAGCCAGGCAGGCTATCCGTGTTCTGCAGGAGGGAGGGATCAGCGTAGTGCTGGATGATTTTGGCACCGGTTATTCGAATCTTTCGGTCCTGTTGGGCCTTGGCATTACCCGGATCAAGATCGATCGCTCGTTTATCGCCACCGTGGTGGACGCTTCTCAGCAGCAGAAGGTGGTAGAGACCCTGCTGTCACTGTGTCAGGAACTGAAGGTAAGGGTCACGGCAGAGGGTATTGAGGATCTGACCACGCTCGAATGGCTACAAAAACGGTACTGTGATTACGGTCAGGGTTATCTTTTCAGCCGCCCCGTGCCTGTCGATCAGGCGACGGCTCTGCTTGACTCAGCCGTTGCGCCGGGATTCTTTACCTTTGAATTGGTGGCGGTAGTATAGGCAGGGCTGGCGGGCAGCTTTTTCCCGGATGAGATAAACGGTTATCCTGCCATGCTCTACAGAACACTTTCTGTTTCTTGTTCGCAGATAAACAGTCTGGCATGAGTAAAGGAGCAGTTCTGCCGTCCGGTACTCTCTCGCCGTTGCGCTAAAGGGGGGGCTGGAGCGCTGACACAGCAGCTAACACCAGGAGCGGATATTATCGGTGTCTGCCCGGCGCCAGGCAGCGCGGTTGCTATTCGGCCGCTGCCTTGGGGCAGGGCCGATAGCAACGAAAGCGGTTTGGCTTTTATTTCTGTTCCTGCTGTTTGCTGTTTGCCTCTTTTTCTTTCTCTTTCTCTTTCTTTTTAGCCATATGATGGCCAACCGCACAGCCTGCTGCCGCACCGGCTACGCCGTGGTGGGCGACATGGCCTGCGATGCCCCCGGCAGCAGCGCCTTTCAGGCAACCTTTTGCATCAGCCTGTGAACTCATCACCAAAAGCATGCCGGCAGTGAGGGCGATAACAGATAATTTTTTCATGGTACTCTTCCTGGATTAAGTGGGGGTCAACTGCATGCTTGAGCATAGTCAATCCGCGCATCCGGCATAGCGAAAATACATAAATCTAAAACTTACTTACCTGCCGTTACGCTTTTGTAAAAAAACGAGACTGCATCGGCTTCTTTCTGTACACGCTTGCGATAATTCAACGCCCACCGTAGCCCTTGCGTATTGACCAGACGGTGCGAAACAAAAATCAGCTTGCTGTTCTGCAGCAAACATTAATAAAAGTCGCATCAGGTTTACTAAAGCGAGGCAGCATGACCATTTTTCACCCGAATAAAACCCCTCTTTTTTAAGTTTGCAACGCCAAAGCCTGACCAGCAGGACGGGTGCCGAAAAGTCAGATCAGCCTTTCCTTGAGGCTAAATCATTAACCCGATCTTATGGCTGAAGGCTATTCCTTTTCCTGTATGCTTTGTAAAATCATTTTTTTAAGCCAGTCAGTAGATAACTTTTTACCCCCTCGTTTGTGGGAATATATTTTGACGGTAAAAGGCGGAGCAAAAAAAGGGAGTTTAAAAATCTTAACGGTTGCCAGCTCTGTCATTTTGCTGGCGACGAATGAGGGGATGGCCATTAAAAGCTCGCTCTCAGCAATAATGTGCGGCGAGACAAGCATTGAGGGCGTCCTGAGGGTAATTTTACGTGCCAGGCCTGAACGCGCAAGGTGGGCATCCAGTAGGCCTTTTTTCTCATTCCAGGGCGTTACCACTACGTGTCCCGCCGACAAATAATCTTCCAGCGTCATGTTGAGGCGACGAATATTACTGATAACAACAAATTCATCGCTGAGTAAATCCACCTCCTCCAAATCCGGGTGTTTAATATCATTTGCCTCGCTGAAGCTCAACGCCAGTTCAATTTCACCCGCCAGCAGCTCCTTCA
>DOOK01000465.1:3064-4716 GCA_003512805.1 Erwinia sp.
TCAGGGCCGGATTATAAGGCAAATGGCAAAGCTCGAATGTTATACCAGGTGCCGCTTTTTCTATGGCCTTCATCAATTCGGGAAAAATGCAAAAAGCCGTGTAGTCCGTCACGGCAATTCTGAACGTTTCCGTGCTGGTAAGGGGATCGAAAGGCTGTACCGGGCTGAGATGCTGATTAAGCACGGACAGGGAGGAGGCAATATGAGGCGCCAGCTGACAGGCGAATACGCTGGGGCGCATTTCATGCCCTTCACGGTAAAAAAGCGGATCCTTAAGAAATTCACGCAGTCGTGTTAAAGCATGGCTTAGCGCAGAAGTACTCATAGAAAGCTCTGCGGCAGCAAGCCTGACGGAGCGGTGTCTGTAAACGGCATCGAACACGGGCAGCAGATTAAGATCGAGACGCCGTAGCACATGATGCATGAAATTCACCTGTCATTGATTTTATTGCACTTATTTCATTGAACAATACCGATTATCCTTGCAGGCAGCAAACAATACTGAGGGGGGAAAGTTTATGGCCGTTATTATTCGGCAAGCCGGTGCGGCAGATACGGATGCTATTTATAATATGATAAACGGATTGTCCGTTTACCGGGAAACGCCACTGGACGCCCTGCCGGATGTTGAGGAACTGCGAAAGTTCCTGTTTTCTTCAGAGGCGACGCCCGAAGCGTACATCGGTGAAATCGATGGCACGATTGTGGGTTATGCCGTTATCTCACTGAGCTATTCTACCTGGCCCGGTCGCTACAGCCTCAACGTGGAAGATCTCTACTTTACCCCGGATTACCGGGGACGCGGCGCAGGTAAAGTCATGCTGCAGTACATTGCTCAGCTGGCCATAGCCCGGCGGTGTAACCGGATAGAATGGAATGTGCTGGAGTGGGACCGGTCAGCCAAAGATTTTTACGACAGTATCAATGCGCTTCCCCTGAGCGAATGGGTACGCTACAGGCTTGACGGGCCTGCTCTGGAAAGATTTGCTTCGCAGGAGGCCGTCTGAAGCCGCCTGTGTTTGCCGGAAGGCTTCACGTCTCGGGGACTTTTACAGGCTGACTACCGTGCAGGGCGCTGGTCAAACCGTCACCTTGCTAACGCACGCAAAAAACCGGCTGGTTAGCCGGTTTGCTATTACCCGATCCGGCTTTAAAAGCCAGAGCGGTGGGGAGAGTGCCGACAGATTTGGTACTGCCGGCTTCAGGCTGAAATCAGAGCGATTTCAGGAAAGCCAGCAGATCGCTATTCAACTGGTCAGAATGCGTTACAGCAAAGCCATGCGGCGCATTGTCATACACTTTCAGCTGCGCACCTTCAATCATCTCTGCGGCCAGTTTGCCGGTTGATTCAAACGGCACGACCTGGTCATTGCTGCCGTGAATAATCAGTGAGGGCACGTCGATCTTCGCCATGTCCGGACGGAAATCGGTAGTGGAAAACGCCTTAACACAGTCCAGCGTGCCTTTGAGCGAAGCCAGCAGCGCAACGTTCAGCGTCTGGGTCAGTACGCCTGCTGAAACCGCCTGTCCGGCATTGGTGCCGTAAAACGGGACGGCGAAATCACTGATGAACTGCGCGCGATCCTGGCGCAATCCGGCCAGAATACCGTCAAATACGGACGCCTCAACACCCTGCGGAAAATCATCAAACT
>DOOK01000117.1:0-759 GCA_003512805.1 Erwinia sp.
ATCAGGATAACCAGGCTGAACAGCGCCCAGCCGACGTTAAGCGCGATAACGTAAGGATCGACGCCAAAATAATTATGCGCGGCGGCGCGAACGATGCCGCTAACCACACCCGCCAGCAGCAGCGCGGCGCAGATAACGTGCGGCCGGACGATGTTAAAGTCGAAGAAGCCGGTATTCAGCAGGCCGCCCTTGTCCGTGACGTTAAATTTGCCGTGCTTCGGCGAAACCATGGTCAGCAACGTAGGGATAACCAGATGGAAAGCCATTACCGTTTCGTAGATCTCGCCCCAGAAGGTCGCGCGGAAACGCCCGTTCATCCTGGAGTTAACGTACAGCGACATCACCAGGTGCGGCAGCACGTAGGCAAAAATCAGGCTGGCAGAAGAATGAATGATATTCAGGTTAAACAGCAGGTAAGCCAGCGGTGCGGTCAGGAAGATTACGCGCGGCAGGCCAAACTGAAAGTGCAGCATGGCGTTCAGGTAGCACAGGCGCTGCTGCCAGTTCAGACCGCGCCCCAGCAGCGGATTATCCACACGGAAAATCTGCGTCATGCCTCGCGCCCAGCGGGTACGCTGAATGATATGCAGACCCAAACGTTCGGTAGCCAGACCGGCGGCCAGCGGTAACGCCAGGAAAGCGGATTTCCAGCCGCGACGCTGCATTTTCAGGGCAGTATGCGCATCTTCAGTCACGGTTTCGGTAGCGAAGCCGCCGATCTCTTCCAGCGCGCTGCGGCGGATAACCGCACAGGAGCCG
>DOOK01000117.1:927-2787 GCA_003512805.1 Erwinia sp.
CGGATAACCGCACAGGAGCCGCAAAAGAAGGTGGCGTTCCAGTTATCGTTACCCTGTTGAACCGGACCATAGAAAAGGGCGCCTTCGTTCGGGATTTTGCGCGCGGCTTTTAAGTTACGCTCGAAAGGATCCGGCGAATAGAAATAGTGCGGGGTTTGCAGCAGCGCCAGCTTAGGGTCTTTCAGGAAAGGCCCCACGGTGGCCTGCAGGAATGTGCGGGTCGCCACGTGGTCGCAGTCAAAGACGGTAATCAGCTCGCCTTTGGTGATAGTCATCGCGTGGTTCAGGTTACCCGCTTTGGCGTGGCGGTTGTCATCGCGCGTAATGTAGCCCACGCCAACATCGGCGGCAAAAACGGCGAACTCGCTGCGCTTGCCGTCATCCAGCAGATAGATTTTCAGCTTGTCGCGTGGATAATCAATGCACTGCGCGGCCAGTACGGTGTCGCGCACCACATCCAGGCTTTCGTTATAGCTCGGCACATAAATATCGACGGTAGGCCACAGGCTGATATCCTCGGGCATCGGCTCAATGGTTCTTTTTAACGGCCATGAGGTTTGCAAATAGCCTAAAAGCAAAATCACCCAGACATAAAGTTCAGCAATAAATAAGCCGATGCCCAGAATCGCCTCGATCTCGGAATTAAAAGCCAGCGTTTCCGTGGCGCGCCAGTATATATAGCGCGTTGACATCAATGCCGAAAGGAACACCATCACCAGAGAGATTTTATGGCTCTTGCTGAGGCCCAATACAAAAAGAATGGCGATGCCGATCAGGCCAAAAATATATTGCTTCTGGCTGTCCATTGGCGTGATAACAATCACTGCGGCCAGCGGAAATAATATCAGCAGCTGCAGGTAATACAGGACTTTTTTCATAAGTCATCCTGAAAACAAAACGAAGAGTAGCGGAGCGCAGCAGCGCCCCGGACTAACAGGTATCGAACGGTTGGTCGTCTTAGCGCGAGGTCAGGGGTGCCTGCAGCTCGCCGTCGCCGACTTTAATATGCAATAGCGCGGCAACCCTTTTGCCCACCAGCTCGATATCAAAAGCGGCCGCGGAAACCGGGCTGAAATCAAATATCGATTGCTGTGATGCATTCGCTTCCGCGACGCTTTCATCGCGATTCACCACGCCAAGCAGCCTGTCCTCCAGCCGCTGCTGCATAAAGGCCGTCACGTCACGGCTGATATTGCGGCGGCTGTCGCTCTGGTTAAGCACGAAGAAATGGCCAGCTTTGTGATTAAGCGCACCGCCGATCATCTTTTCGTTTTCAATCTGCGGCAGTAGCGACAGCGAAGCGGTATCCGCCAGCATCACCACAAGATGTAAATCGGCAAGATCGGTCATGGCCTTTAGGGCGGGGCCCGGGCCAGGTGGAAAATCCGCCACGATAATCAGGCCGGGATAGTTGAGGACGGTTTGCAGTCCCCGGGCGAGAAAGTTGGGATCGCTGGCAAGATTACTTTCAAATTCAACTCGTTGCTCTTCCGACACGTCGCCGTACGGCAGCACGAAAATATTCCCGCCGGTGGTCAGGATCGCCTGACTCCAGTCCGGCGACTCTGCCGATTTCGCCACGAAACCGCGTCCGTCGGAGAGCGGTACGCCAAAGTGCAGGCGCAGGGCGTTCTGCACATCGAAATCGATCGCCAGCACCTTGCTGCCGCCACGCGCCAGCGTGTAGGCCAGGTTGGCGGCCAGAGTGGTCTTGCCCACGCCCCCTTTTGGAGAACAAACACAAACTAACGGCATGAGGCAATTTTCTCCAGCAGGGGTTGTAGCAATGTCTCTTTCGGTAAGGCTTTTTCTACCGTGCGGGCGCCGGAAACGCTGAACAACGGTTTAAAGCGTGCTTCC
>DOOK01000117.1:2990-4160 GCA_003512805.1 Erwinia sp.
AGAGAAGGCCGTGGCCGCGTGGCTCGCGTCTGACGGCGCAGGCTGCGCGCGGACAGCATCCAGCAACGAAGCGTTTTGCACGCTTGCGGCCGTCGATATTTGGGTGCGCACAGTATCCTGCGGCAAAGCGTTTTGCGGGCTTGTAGCCGTCGATGATTGCGCGCGAACAGCATCCAGTAGCGAAGTTTTTTGCGGGCTTGCGGCCTGTGCGTGACTGCTTTGTCGCGGCAAAGCAGCTTCCTGTGGCGAAGGCGCGACAGGCTGGGCCGCAGGCTTCAGCGAAGCGGAAATGCTTTCCAGCAGCGAGCCGCTGTGGGCAGCTGGTTTAGCCGCCACAAAAGCGGCCACGCTGGCGGGAAGCGGAGCGGAAGCTTTCACCGGGGTTTTCACCACCGCAGGCTGGCTAAAAAGATCGGCGGCCGCGGGCTGCGGTGCGGCGATATCCGTGCGCTGACCGTTCCCCAGGGCTGGCTCGGCACCTTCATTCATCAGCTGTCTGATGATGGCCCAGTTAGTGTTATCGGCATTCCGTGTCTGTTCAGACATATCTTTGAATTCGATATGGTTTGTTAGCGTTTTTTCTTTAAAACGCTGCAGGTCGTCATAGCTTTTCATGGGAACGATCGCGGAAAAATGAGGAAACTGGCGGCAATATATCACACTATTTTTAATTACATCGGATTATTCTCACCGCTCCTGGAAAAAGTATCTCTTATATAATTATACCGGCCGATTCTGGCGTAATAACAATTACGCAGGCTATCAATCAGGTCAGTTATTATTTGGCTTAATTAAATAATTGCCGGACGTTAATTCAATCAGGGTTTATTTAAATAATGACTCAGCCCTTTTGCAAATACACGTTCTTCCTCTGCCGCGCAATGCGTAAGCCAGATTTATTAAATATTATACGGGCAACGGTGTTAATTTGACATAAAACGCTTTTAACACGCTTTGCTACAAGGTTTTATATCGTACTCGGGTGGCATTATTAAGCCACGGTAAAAAAAGAGCGTAAGCCAAACGCGCAGATGACCGAATCGTCCAACGAGTTTCGCTAATTGATTGCGCAGGTAAAATTCGAGGCGTACGCAGAAGAAACATGGTTCATCAGCGTGCAGGAGATCGGAAGAGCGTCGTGTAGGGAAAGAGTGTAGTCGTGGTGTAGAT
>DOOK01000386.1:0-869 GCA_003512805.1 Erwinia sp.
GGCGAAGCGCGGCGTGCTGGCTGTGATGCCGAAAGGCGATGCGTTCCCGTACACTGTGCGCGTCGTGTCTGAAATCACCGAATCTAACGGCTCGTCTTCTATGGCTTCCGTTTGCGGTGCGTCTCTGGCACTGATGGATGCAGGTGTGCCGATCAAAGCGGCCGTAGCCGGTATCGCGATGGGTCTGGTTAAAGATAACGATAACTTTGTTGTCCTGTCTGACATCCTGGGCGACGAAGATCACCTGGGCGATATGGACTTCAAAGTAGCCGGTAGCCGTGAAGGCATCACCGCGCTGCAGATGGACATTAAAATTGAAGGCATCACCCGTGAAATCATGCAGGTGGCGCTGAATCAGGCTAAAGGTGCACGTCTGCATATCCTGGGCGTCATGGAACAGGCTATCAGCACGCCACGCGGCGATATTTCGCAGTTCGCTCCGCGCATCCATACTATCAAGATCAGCCCGGACAAAATCAAAGACGTCATTGGTAAAGGCGGCTCGGTTATCCGTGCGCTGACCGAAGAAACCGGCACCACCATCGAAATCGAAGATGACGGTACGGTGAAAATTGCGGCGACCGACGGCGACAAAGCGAAATTCGCTATTCGTCGTATCGAAGAAATCACGGCAGAAATCGAAGTGGGCCGCATTTACAACGGTAAAGTGACCCGCATCGTGGACTTCGGTGCTTTCGTTGCCATCGGCGGCGGTAAAGAAGGCCTGGTGCACATTTCTCAAATCGCTGACAAGCGCGTAGAGAAAGTCACTGACTATCTGCAGATGGGCCAGGAAGTGCCGGTGAAGGTACTGGAAGTTGATCGCCAGGGCCGTGTGCGCCTGAGCATCAAAGAAGCAGCCGAGCCGG
>DOOK01000386.1:1004-5445 GCA_003512805.1 Erwinia sp.
CGGAAACGGCAGCGGCACCTGCGCCAGAAGCTTCAGCAGAATAAGCAGCACACTAAGCTCTCCGCGGCGACGTGGAGAGCTGTTCCATCGCGAGGACAGGACGACACCTTGTGCACGGCAGGCGGATGAAAGGATTATCATCCCATTGTTTGTATTTGGGAGTGGTGAATGAAGCCTTTTTTGCGCTGGTGTTTCGTTGCGACAGCTTTAACGCTGGCAGGATGCAGCAACCCGGATTGGCGTAACAACGAGGTTTTGGCTGTTCCGCTACAGCCTACGTTGCAGCAGGAAGTGATCCTGGCGCGCATGGAACAAATACTTGCCAGTCGGGCATTAACCGATGATGAACGCGCACAGCTGTTATATGAGCGCGGAGTGTTGTATGATAGTTTAGGTTTGAGAGCACTGGCGCGAAATGATTTTTCACAAGCGCTGTCTGTCAGACCGGATATGCCGGAAGTATTCAATTACTTAGGCATATATTTGACGCAGGCGGGCAACTTTGATGCCGCCTACGAAGCGTTTGATTCTGTACTTGAGCTTGATCCAACTTACAATTACGCGCGTTTAAATCGCGGAATCGCACTCTACTACGGTGGAAGATTTAAACTAGCGCAAGATGATCTGCTGGCGTTTTATCAAGACGATCCTAACGATCCTTTCCGCAGCCTTTGGCTCTATCTCGATGAACGCGAGATGAGCGCCGACAAGGCAGAAGTGGCGCTGAAACAGCGTTACGATAAAGCGGTCAGAGACCAATGGGGATGGAATATTGTCGAGTTCTACCTGGGCCGTATCAGCGAAAAAACGCTGATGGAGAGGCTCAAGGCGGACGCAACGGATAACACCTCGCTCGCTGAACATCTCAGTGAAACCAACTTCTATTTAGGTAAACATTACCTAAGTCTGGGGGAGAAGGACAACGCAGAAGCGTTGTTCAAGCTGACGGTTGCCAACAACGTCCATAACTTTGTTGAGCACCGATACGCATTGTTGGAGCTGGCGCTACTCGGCCAGACACAAGACGATTTATCAGAATCTGACCAGCAATAGCTGACGAACTTTTTTTGTCCTGATTTTTGAAATGTCATCATCTTCACGGGTGAGGGCTTTCTTGTTCGTCGAAACCACTAATTTGAGCCGGTTCACACTTTTTGATGAAAATGACTGAATGTTTTCACGACGAGTTATGTAGACTGGCCGCCGCAATCTAAGAGGCACGTGTACTACATGACTGAAATTGAAACCACTTTTGCTGACCTGGGTCTGAACGAATCCATCCTTGAATCACTTAACGGCATGGGCTACGTCAAGCCATCTCCGATCCAGGCAGAGTGTATCCCACATCTGCTGGCGGGCCGTGACGTACTGGGTATGGCACAGACCGGTAGCGGCAAAACTGCAGCGTTCTCGCTGCCCCTGCTACACAACATTGACAGCAACCTGAAAGCACCTCAAATCCTGGTGCTGGCACCAACTCGTGAGTTGGCGGTTCAGGTTGCGGAAGCCGTAACTGAATTCTCTAAACACATGCGCGGTCTTAACGTAGTGGCCCTTTACGGCGGCCAGCGTTACGACGTACAGCTGCGTGCACTGCGCCAGGGTCCACAGGTTGTTGTGGGTACGCCTGGTCGTCTGCTGGACCACCTGAAACGCGGCACGTTAGACCTTTCTAACCTGCGCGGCCTGGTGCTGGACGAAGCCGATGAAATGCTGCGTATGGGCTTCATCGAAGACGTTGAAACGATTATGGCGCAGATCCCGGCCGATCATCAGACCGCGCTGTTCTCTGCCACCATGCCAGAAGCGATTCGCCGTATTACCAAACGCTTCATGAAAGATCCTCAGGAAGTGCGTATTCAGTCAAGCCTGACCACGCGTCCTGATATCAGCCAGAGCTACTGGACCGCTTACGGTCGTAAGACCGACGCGCTGGTGCGCTTCCTGGAATCAGAAGATTTTGATGCGGCAATTATTTTCGTGCGTACCAAAAACGCTACGCTGGAAGTAGCTGAAGCGCTGGAGCGCAGCGGCTATAACAGTGCAGCGCTGAACGGTGACATGAACCAGGCTCTGCGTGAGCAGACGCTGGAGCGCCTGAAAGATGGCCGTCTGGATATCCTGATCGCTACCGACGTAGCGGCACGTGGTCTGGACGTTGAGCGTATCAGCCTGGTCGTGAACTACGACATCCCAATGGATGCCGAATCTTACGTTCACCGTATCGGCCGTACCGGTCGTGCGGGTCGTGCTGGCCGCGCGCTGCTGTTCGTTGAGAACCGCGAGCGTCGTCTGCTGCGCAACATCGAACGCACCATGAAGCTGACTATTCCTGAAGTAGAGCTGCCAAACGCAGAGCTGCTGGGCGAGCGTCGTCTGGCTAAGTTCGCCGCTAAGGTTCAGCAGCAGCTGGAAAGCAGCGATCTGGAACAGTACCGTGCGCTGCTGAGCAAAATGCAGCCTGCGGAAGAAGAGCTGGATATCGAAACGCTGGCCGCTGCACTGCTGAAAATGGCACAGGGCGAACGTCCGCTGATCGTTCCGGCAGATCCGGCTCCACGTCCGCGTCGTGAGTTCAAAGAGCGTGACGATCGTCGTGGTGACCGTCCAGACCGTGGTCCTCGCGAAAGCCGTGATGGTGCCGAGCGTCCACGTCGTGAACGTCGTGACGTAGGTGATATGGAAGTTTACCGTATTGAAGTGGGTCGTGATGACGGCGTTGAAGTTCGCCACATTGTTGGCGCTATCGCTAACGAAGGTGATATCAGCAGCCGCTACATCGGCAACATCAAACTGTTTGGCACGCACTCTACCATTGAGCTGCCAAAAGGTATGCCGGGCGACATCCTGTCTCATTTCACCCGTACGCGTATTCTGAACAAGCCAATGAACATGCAGCTGATTGGCGATGCTCAGCCTCGCAGCAACGATCGTGGCGGTGAGCGTCGCGGTGGCCCGGGTGCGGGTGCAGGTCGCGGCGGTTTCGGCGGCGCACGTAGCGAAGGTGGCCGTAGCGAAGGCGGTCGTCGTTTCAGCAACGAGCGCAGCGGTAGCGGCGAACGTCGTCCTGGCGGTTTCAGCCGTGACGGTCGCAGCCCACGTCGTGAAGACGGTGCAGCACCGACTCGTCGTCGTGATGCCTGATAACCGATAGCTAGTCTGATGCCGGCCACGTAAGTGGCCGGCATTTTTTTTGCCTTTTTAAACGTGCTGAAGAAACAGAGAGAGGCTAACGGCCCGCAGGGTAGCCGTTTTGTTGGGGTGGTAGGGCGGGAAAGAGGGTTTCCCCGCCCGATCGATTACAGCGAACGGTAAGCTTCCATCGTCAGCGCGAACGAACGTAGTCTCGCCTCTTTATCAAAAATCTGGCCATTAACCATGATTTCATCCGCCTGCGTCTCACGCATAAGCGCGGACAGGCCGTGACGCACTTTGTCCAGATCGCCCACTATCGACATGCTTAACGCCTGCTGCACGCCATATTGTTCCGATGGCGACCACAGGTTATCCATGTTTTCTACTGGCGCAGGCAGCGGTCCTGGCTGACCACGGCGTAAGTTAACGAACTGCTGCTGCATCGAGGTAAACAGGAAGCGGGCGTCACGCTCGCTGTCGGCGGCAACCACGTTGACGCAAACCATCGCGTGCGGCTGCGCAAGACGAGCCGAAGGCTTAAAGTTTTCGCGATAAAGGTGCAGCGCCTGGAACAGCATATCGGGCGCAAAATGCGAAGCAAAAGCGAACGGCAGACCCAGCTTCGCCGCAAGCTGAGCGCTGTACAGGCTTGAGCCAAGCAGCCAGACGGGAATTTTCAGGCCCAGACCCGGTACCGGCTGGACGGCAGGCGCTTTGCCCGGTTCAGCATCAAACCAGCCGACTATCTCTTCCACATCCGCCGGGAAATTATCTATATGGCCGCTCATATGGCGACGCAGCGCCATCATGGTGCGCTGGTCGGAGCCGGGCGCACGTCCCAGGCCTAAATCAATTCGCCCTGGATAGAGCGACTCCAGCGTACCGAACTGTTCGGCAATTACCAGCGGCGCATGGTTCGGCAGCATGACGCCGCCGGAACCGAGCTTTAACGTGTTGGTATTGGCGGCCAGGTAGCCAATCAGAACCGACGTCGCCGCGCTGGCGATGCCGGTCATATTGTGGTGCTCAGCCAGCCAGTAGCGGTTGAAACCGAGTTTTTCCGCCTGCTGTGCCATGGCCAGCGAGGTGTGAAAAGCGTCACGCGCGGTCGCGCCCTGAGGGATAGGGGCCAGATCGAGCACGGACAGGGAGGCATTTTTTTTATCAGACATAATCGCTCACTTTATTTCCAGGCTACGCGCCTGCGCAAATACACAGCCTAAGCGATCTTCGGGCAGGCAGATTGGCAATTTGCAGCACTTTACGCCAGCCCGGGACCTGAGGAAAGATAAGTATGCCTTTCCTA
>DOOK01000026.1 GCA_003512805.1 Erwinia sp.
CAACTCATCAGCGGCGAACTCGTCAACGTTAATAGAACGCAAACGACTGGCCTCGGCTCGCGTCAGCACGGCGGCTTCTTCGCTCGTCAGCCATTTTTCCTGCAGGCCTTTTTGCGCCAGCTTGTCCAGGCGGGTGAAAGAGAGCGGTTTTTTCGCCTTTTTATTCAACCTGTCGTGAATAACTTCTGCGGCCATCACGTCCTGCAGCGCCTCTTCAAGCTGGCCGACCGGATTATTTTCGCCCGGAGTCAGATACTGGCCGCGCCCTAAGCGAGAACGGGTCGCCGAAGGAATTTGCAGAATACGCGCCAGCTGGTGGTCAAGACGGTCAGACGGGGCGCGACAGTGGCGGCCCAGTGGGAAGACAACAGCCTGCATCAGACCAGCGACCAGTGAATTAGGGAAGTTACGCAGCAGATCCTCCATCGCGGTTTCAGCCTGATTCAGCGCATCCTGCACGCCCCAGTGCACCAGCGGTAAATCGGCTTCGTTGCGACCTTCGTCTTCGTAACGCTTCAGCGTGGCGGACGCGAGATAAAGCTGGCTGAGCACGTCGCCAAGGCGCGCAGAGATGCGTTCACGACGTTTCAGGCTACCGCCCAGCACCGACATTGACATATCGGACAGCAGCGCCAGATTGGCACTGATTCGATTCAGATGCTGATAATAACGGCGGGTCGCATCGCGTGTCGGCGCCTTACTGGTACGACCCGCGGTCAGGCCGAGCCACAGGCTGCGCAACATATTGCTGGCGACATGGCCAACATGATGGAACAGCGCCTGGTCGAAGGCGTGCAGATTATGATCCTGCGCCGCCGCCATTTCCGCCAGAATATAAGGGTGGCAGCGGATAGCTCCCTGACCGAAAATAATCATGCTGCGGGTCAGAATATTTGCGCCTTCAACGGTAATGGCGATCGGCGCGCCCTGATAGGCACGGGCGAGGAAGTTACCTTTGCCCAACATAATACCTTTACCGCCTGCGATATCCATTGCGTCCATAATGGCGCGCTGGCCACGATGGGTGCAGTGATATTTTACGATAGCGGACAGCACCGCCGGTTTCTCGCCCTGCATGATACCGCTGGTAATCAATGAGGCGGCCGCATCCATCACGTAGGCATTTCCGGCGATACGTGCCAGCGGCTCTTCGATCCCTTCCATCTTGCCGATAGGCAGACGGAACTGACGCCGGATATGGGCATAGGCGCCGATAGCCAGCGCAATGCTTTTCAGGCTGCCGGTCGAATTGGACGGCAGCGTGATGCCACGTCCAACTGAAAGGCATTCTACCAGCATCCGCCAGCCCTGGCCGGCCATCGCCGGGCCGCCGATAATATAATCAATCGGAACAAAAATAGCGTTACCGCGCGTAGGGCCGTTCTGGAACGGCACGTTAAGCGGAAAGTGACGTTTACCTATCTCCACGCCCGGCGTCTGGGTTGGGATAAGGGCACAGGTAATACCCAGCTCTTCTTTTTCACCCAGCAGATGTTCAGGGTCGGAAAGTTTAAACGCCAGGCCCAGCACCGTGGCGACCGGCGCCAGCGTAATATAGCGCTTGTTCCAGGTCAGCCGCATTCCCAGCACCTGCTGGCCTTGCCATTCGCCCCGGCACACTACGCCGATATCCGGAATCGCGCCCGCGTCGGAACCCGCTTCCGGGCTGGTCAATGCAAAGCAGGGGATCTCCTGGCCGCGAGCCAGGCGAGGAAGATAATAATCTTTCTGGTCGTCGGTGCCGTAGTGCTGTAGGAGTTCGCCCGGGCCAAGCGAGTTGGGCACGCCCACGGTAATCGCCAGGATCCCTGAAACACCAGCCAGCTTTTGCAGCACACGCGATTGGGCATAAGCGGAAAACTCAAGGCCGCCGTACTCTTTTTTGATGATCATAGCGAAGAAGCGCTGTTCTTTCAGGTAGGCCCACAGCTCCGGCGGCAAGTCGGCCATCTCGTGAGTTATCTGGAAATCATTGGCCAGTCGACAGGCCTCTTCTACCGGGCCGTCCAGAAAAGCCTGTTCTTCCGGCGTCAGCCTGGGCTGCGGGTAGTCATGCAGTTTTTTCCAGTCCGGCTGCCCGCGAAACAGGTCGCCTTCCCACCACGTGGTACCGGCTTCGATGGCTTCTTTTTCCGTACGTGACATCGGCGGCATCACTTTCTGGAAAGTCTTCAGCATTGGCCGGGAGAAAAGCGTCTGCCGCAGCGACAGAAGATTGAAAGGCAGCAGGATAAGCGCCAGCGGCAGCAGCAGCCAGGGCGTCCAGACATGTGCTATCGCCCACGCTGCTGTCCAGAGCAGCACCAGCACGCTCGCCAGCCGCAGGTTAACACGGTGATAAAACAGCGCGCCAATCAGCAAAATTGTCGCCACGCAACTGAAAACCATCATAACCATCGCTCCGTAAGTTGTAAGAGGTCTGACCTGTTGGTTATAGATCTAATAGAGATGATTTTCTTTATCAATCTATTTACATGATAATTACAACCTGGCTCACAAAGCGTGACCGACACCGGGCAAAGCAGCGCGTGGGCGGGCAGGGCGCTTTTCGCCCGCGCGGCAACTTGCTAAACTGCCGCAGACCTCACCTAAAAGGACTCTCCCTATGTATCAGGACATCATTCGCGCCGAGCTGAGTGAAGCACAGGACACGCTCAATCATTTCCTCAGCGAGGACGCCAATATCCATGCTATTCAACGCGCTGCGGTGCTGCTGGCGGATTCATTTAAAGCGGGCGGCAAGGTGCTTTCCTGCGGCAACGGCGGTTCTCACTGCGATGCCATGCATTTCGCTGAAGAGCTGACCGGCCGCTACCGCGACAACCGTCCGGGCTATCCGGCGATCGCCATCTCCGACGTCAGCCACATCTCCTGCGTAGGTAACGATTTCGGTTACGATCACATCTTTTCCCGCTACGTCCAGGCCGTAGGCCGCGCGGGCGACGTGCTGCTGGGCATTTCGACTTCCGGTAACTCTGCTAATGTGATTAAAGCGGTAGAGGCGGCGCGCGAGCAGGGCATGAAGGTGGTTACCCTGACCGGTAAAGACGGTGGCAAAATGGCCGGAACCGCCGACGTGGAAATTCGTGTGCCGCACTTTGGCTATGCCGATCGCATTCAGGAGATCCATATTAAAGTTATTCATATCCTGATCCTGCTGATTGAAAAAGAGATGGCGAAATAACTGACGCGAGGAACGGCTATGTGCGAACTGCTCGGGATGAGCGCGAATGTCCCTACGGACATCTGTTTCAGCTTTACCGGGCTTGTGCAGCGCGGCGGAAAAACCGGCCCGCACAAGGATGGCTGGGGGATCACCTTTTACGAGGGAAAAGGCTGCCGGACGTTTAAAGATCCGCAGCCCAGCTTTAATTCGCCAATAGCGCGCCTGGTGCAGGAGTACCCCATCAAATCCTGCTCGGTGGTGGCACATATTCGTCAGGCGAACCGGGGTGAGGTGTCACTCGAAAATACGCATCCTTTTACCCGTGAGTTGTGGGGACGCAACTGGACCTACGCGCATAACGGCCAGCTGAAAGGCTACCGGGGGCTGGACACCGGCCCGTTCCGGCCGATAGGCGAGACAGACAGCGAACAGGCGTTCTGCTGGCTGCTACACAAGCTGACCACGCGCTACCCGCGCACGCCGGGAAACTGGCCGGCTGTCTTTCGCTATATTGCCGAGCTGGCGACGGAACTGCGGGAAAAGGGCGTGTTTAATATGCTGCTGTCGGATGGCCGCTATCTGATGGCGTTCTGCTCGACCAATCTGTTCTGCATCACGCGGCGTGCACCGTTTGGCAAGGCGACGCTGCTGGATCAGGATGTGGAAATAGACTTTCAGAAGCAGACCACGCCGGATGACGTGGTCACGGTTATCGCCACTCAGCCCTTAACGGGCAACGAAACCTGGCACAAAATCGCGCCAGGTGACTGGGCGTTATTTTGCCTCGGAGAGCGCCAGCGCTGACTGGTTGGCGGGCGTGCTGTTCAGCAGTGAGCCGTTCAGCACGTACTTGCCGCCACTGACGCCCATCGCCGGGGGCTGATGGTTTTTCACAAACTCGGCGTAACCGGGCTGGAGCTGCTGCCAAAAGCTGTAGTAAACCGAATAGCGATGGCGCTGCAGGTTGCTGTCGGTCATGCGGAACGGATAGATGCTGACGGCCACGCGCGGCTGGCCGTTGCGCAGTGCCGCTTCGACATAATGATAAATATCATCAATATTGGCATCGGTCATGGCGTAGCAGCCGATAGAAACGCAGCTGCCGTGGATCATCAGATACTTCCCTTCATAACCCTGCTGGCGGTCATAGTCGTTCGGGAATCCCGTATTAATCGCGCGATAAAAGCGACTGTCCGGCTTCAGCTGGGAAAGCCCCACGCTATAAAAACCTTCCGGACTTTTAAAATCGCCCTGGCGACGTTTAGGGCCTAACCCACCAGAGAAATTACAGATACGGTAACTGTCGAGCAGCCGATATTCGGTGCCGATTTTGCCATACAGCTCCAGCGTGCGTTCTTCTTTGAAGATCTGAATATAGACGGGGGTACCGAGTAACTGCTTCTTTAACTCTTTGCTTACCGGTGCCAGGGGAGCGATCGGTGCGACCGGAGCGCTGGCGAAAACAACGGCTGGCAGAAAAAACATCGCAAACAGCAGTGCGATTTTGCCCATTCTGGTTCCCTTGATAGTAGGGTTGATACGCCGTCCGAAGACGTGGTTGCCTTGCAGTTTCGGAAATATCCGTAAAAGCTGCGTCACATTAGCATTGTCTATTTTTTTATCAAGAGAGCGGCGTAGAAAAAACCGAGAAAAGTTGCGCCAGCCCGCTGCCGCTGCGCTTCGGCAGCCCGTTAACCTGTTGAAAATGCGCTCGCCGCCTGTATACTTATCCAGTGCTGGTGGAGGGGCGAATGCGCAAGATTATACATGTAGATATGGACTGCTTCTATGCCGCGGTGGAGATGCGCGATAATCCCAGCCTGCGAGATATCCCTATTGCCATTGGCGGCAGCCAGCTTAAGCGCGGCGTAATCAGCACCGCTAACTATCCCGCCAGAAAATTTGGCGTGCACAGCGCGATGGCGACCGCAACGGCCCTTAAGCTTTGCCCGCATCTGACCGTGATCCCCGGCCGTTTTGACGCCTATAAAGAAGCCAGCGCGCATATTCGGGAAATTTTCTCGCGCTATACCTCTCTGATCGAACCGCTGTCGCTGGACGAAGCCTACCTGGATGTCACCGACAGCCCGTACTGCCACGGCTCTGCCACGCTGATGGCGCGAGAGATCCGGCAGACTATCGCACGCGAGCTGGATCTCACCGCGTCGGCCGGCGTGGCGCCCATTAAATTCGTCGCCAAGATCGCTTCGGATATGAACAAGCCGGATGGCCAGTTTGTGATTACGCCAGAGGCGCTGCCGCAATTTTTACTGACGCTGCCGCTGGCGAAAATTCCCGGCGTGGGTAAGGTGACGGCGAAAAAGCTGGAGGAGCTGGGGCTGCACACCTGTGCTGACGTGCAGAAAACGGATTTGGCTGCGCTGCTAAAACGTTTCGGCAAGTTTGGCCGCGTACTGTGGGAACGCTGTAACGGCATTGACGAGCGCGAAGTGGTGACGGACCGCCTGCGTAAATCGCTGGGCGTGGAGCGCACGCTGTCGGCCGATATTCATGAATGGGACGCCTGCCTGGAAATTATTGATTTTTTGTACGCGGAGCTGGAGCGGCGGTTAAAAGTCATTAAGCCCGATCTGCTGATCGCAAGGCAGGGCGTTAAGCTGAAGTTTGATGATTTTCAGCAGACAACCCAGGAGCATGTTTGGCCCGTATTGAATAAAGACGATCTGATCGCCGTGGCGAAAAAAACGTGGGAAGAGCGGCGAACGGGGCGAGGGGTGCGTCTGGTGGGGCTGCACGTGACGTTGCTGAATCCGCAGCTGGAAAGGCAATTATTGCTGGGTCTGTAAGATGCCGCTGACGTCTGTATTACGCTAAGGCTTACTGCTTATCGCTTATTCTTTAGGCATGCGCTTACGCAATCTGCATTATGATAAGGCTTTACTGCTTATCGCTTCTCCTTTAAGGCACCGCTTACAAAATCTGTATTACGCTAAGGCTTACTGCTTATCGCTTCTTCTTTAAGGCACCGCTTACAAAATCTGTATTACGACGCTAAGGCTTACTGCTTATCGCTTCTTCTTTAGGCATACGCTTACGCAATCTGCATTAT
>DOOK01000387.1:0-2767 GCA_003512805.1 Erwinia sp.
ATCGGTTTCAGCACTGCCGGATCGCGCGGATATTTACTGCCAACCTCACTGCCGGTAAAGCCAGCCAGCGCCATCTCGCTGACGATTTGCTGGAAGGTATTTTCTGCGCCCAGCTCCGGCATATCGTCGTTGGTCCAGCCTATTGGGGCTATTGCCAGCTTTACATTCTCTTTGTTCATGGTGGTGCCTCAGCGGTCTGTCATTAAGGTGGCACGGCGCGCCTGCCTGGGGCTTTCCGCGCGTAGGGTTAGCAAGGTGCGACTGACGGTTAGCGAAGCAGTTCGCGCTCGATCAGTTCACGGGTTTCCACTGCCTGATATTTCATTTTTTCCGGATAACCAAACAGCGAAGCGGCCACTATGGCTTCGCCGCCGACCTTAAAGGTCCGGTTGGCAAAATCCATCTCGCGTAGGGTTTTAAACAGCGTATCGAAATCTACTTCGCCTTCGCCCACACCCACATGCTGATGGATAGTGGCATCCACGCCCGGTGGGTTAACAATGTAGCGGCAGTGTTTGGTATGGTTCATGGTGTCAGCGATCAGCACATGTGAAAGGTCGCCGCTGGCGTATTCCAACATGCTTTTTACGTCGCCTTTGCCTTTGTCATAGAAGAAGGTGTGCGGCACGCTGTAGAGATATTTGACGTTTTCGCTGCGGAACGACTTCACCAGGTCGGCGGTTTCGTTGTTCTCCTCGCAGAAATCCCACGGATGAGACTGAATTTCAATGCGGATGCCCTCCCGCTCAACGATGGGCAGCAGCTCTTCCATCGAGCGATAAAACATCTCTTCGCAGATCTCCGGTTCGTTCGGCGTACCGGAAAGCTCGGTGTTAATTACCTGAACCCCCGTTTCCACCGCGATTTCAATCATACGCTTCCAGTTGCGTACGGCCGCCTGCCGACGAGCCTCATCCGGGCCTGACCAACGGTAAACCACGATATAGGAAGAGATTTCCAGTCCGGTTTCCCGCAGTGCGTTTTTATATTCGGTAATGATTTCCCGGCTGGCTTTAGGATGTTTATAAAACGGATTAATCTGTGGGTGCGGCGACTGCTCAATATATTTGTAGCCCCACTCTGCCACCTGGTGAACCATTTTAGTGATGCCTAAATCTTTAATGACATCCACATCAAAGGCAATCTTCATCAGTTTCTCCCTGCTCATCGTCTGGTAGCCCCTGAGCCTGCGCAGAGGGGCCGATCGATATTATTTGTTGTAAAACGCCGGACGCGGCGGCAGCTCAACGGTTTCAATCGCCCCGCTTTCCTGTGCCTTCAGGCAGGCATCCGCTGCGACGGAGGCCGCATAGCCATCCCAGGCGGAAGGACCTTGCAGCTGGCCAGCCGTGACGTCGTTGATAAATGCCTGTAGCTCAATGTCATAGGCATCAATAAAGCGATCCTTCCAGTCAGTGAGAATGGCAGTGGACAACTTCGCCTCTTTGCGAAGCTGAACCGAGGCCGGCTCCGGCAGTCTTGCAATGCCGGTTTCGCCCACAACTTCGCACTGGATGTCGTAGCCATAGGCACAGTTAACAAAAATTTCGACGTCAATGCGCACGCCTTTCTGCGTTTCAAACAGCACAATTTGCGGATCGCGCAGCTTCGCATGGGTGTTTTTAGTGTCGCGAGGAAAAACAACCTGAACGGTTTTATAATCGTCCTCGGTCAGCCAGCGCAGCACGTCCAGTTCATGAATTAGCGTGCTGGTGATCGCCATATCAGTGGTGTAACTTTCCGGTACCGTTGGGTTGCGGTGGGCACAGTGCAGCATCAGCGGCTCGCCGATATCACCGTTGGTGATGACCTGCTTCAGCGCGCGGTAGCCGGTATCGTAAGGGCGCATAAAACCAACCTGCACCAGACGCTTGCCGTGGGCAATTTCCGCCTCTACGACGCGGCGGCACCCTTCGGCGGACAGCGCCAACGGCTTTTCGCAGAACACCGGCTTGCCCGCTGCGATGGCCGCAAGCGTGAATTCTTCATGCGTGGGGTCCCAGGACGTGACGATAAGCGCGTCCACGTCAGAAGAGCGGATCACATCGTGGCCGTTAGCATAGACTTCAGCCTCCAGCCCCAGATGGCTGACCACGCCTTTAGCGCCTTCAATATTAATATCGGAGACAGCCACCACTTTCGCGCCCTGCAATACTTTGCTGCAGCGACGAATATGTTCCTGACCGATTGCACCGGTGCCGATTACGCCAAGTTTCAGTGTCATAACTACTCCGTTCGAATGTAGGGTATAGGGGAGTTTTCCGGACGGGAAAAACCCCATCCGGTTCAGGCCACAGAGACAGAATTAGTATTTACGTGCCTGGTCGAGATGCTCGTTTAGCATCCTTGCCACGGCATTAATGCGCTCGGACTGCGATACCTGTGCGCCGCCCACATGCCACCAGCTGAAATATTTATGCACCATGGTTTTTGGCAGCACTTTAATATCAATCAGCGTGGAGACAGGTGACTGCCGGGCTTCCTCCAGCGCCTGCTTCAGCTGCGCCAGCGTGGTAACGCGCCAGGTTTTACAACCATAACCGGCGGCGATGGCGGCAAAATCTACCGGGATCAGGCCGCCGTCCAGCTTGCCGCCCTCAGCATTGCGGAAGCGGAACTCGGTCGTGAAACTGTCCATCCCGTGTTCCATTTGCAGGTTATTGATGCAACCGTTGGTCATGTTGTCGAACAGCAATACGTTGATTTTGGCGTTCTCCTGAAGAGAGGTCACCAGTTCGGAGTGCAGCATCATAAAAGAGCCGTCGCC
>DOOK01000387.1:2889-3488 GCA_003512805.1 Erwinia sp.
ATCATAAAAGAGCCGTCGCCCACCAGGGTGTAGACCTCACGGTGCGGCTCGGCCAGCTTCACGCCCAGCGAGGCATTCACCTCGTAGCCCATACAGGAATAGCCGTATTCGACGTGATAGCTGTTGTAATCTTTATTGCGCCATACGCGCTGCAGATCGCCCGGCAGGCTACCGGCAGCGGCAACGATTACCGCATCCTTTGGGAGGTTTTCATTCAGCGTGCCCAGCACGCTGCTCTGCGTCAGGAATGAATCCGTCAGCCGGTTGAATTCGGCGAAAACGGCTTCGCGATCCAGACGATCGTCAATCTCCGGTATAAAACCGTCGCTGTTGTAGACCGCCTGATAAACGCGCTGCGTTTCCTTCAGAAGCTTGCTCTGGGCCTGCGCAATTTTTTCTCCCCAACCACTGGCGAAACCCTGCGTGGTCAGTCGGTTGTCCAGCGCAGTAAGCGCCTCGCGCGCATCGGCAACCACCTGTACGCCGTCCAGCTTCCAGGCGTCAAAACTGCTGACGTTAATATTGAGATAGCTGACGTCCGGGTTCTGAAAGATCCATTTTGAAGCGGTAGTGAAATCGGTGTAGCGCGTGCCGACACC
>DOOK01000398.1 GCA_003512805.1 Erwinia sp.
AACAGATACTGCAGGCTCATAAGGTAAACGACCAGCGCTACACCCCCTTTTTAAATGGTCATGTCGTAATCGTTAATGTTGTCAACAAATGTAAAGCCATACTGGAAACCGCTGCAACCGCCGCCGGTAATATAAACGCGCAGTTTCAGGTCAGGGTTCTCTTCATCTGAGATCAGGTTTTTAACTTTACTGGCCGCTGCTTCGGTAAACTGCAGGGGCAGAGCTACATCTTCACTCATTTTATACTCCATCAGGCGATCGGTCAGAATTCGACCATTTATCGCACCATTATCTTACACACCAGTATAGCAATCAAGTATGCGCCTGTTTACTCGCCGTCGTGTTAGCAGCAGCTGCTGCCGCATCGTCGGCCTGCTGCTGTTTTTCCAGGGTTCGCGCCAGCAGCGAAGAATAGAGCGGTTTACCGCCAAGGAACTGTGCCAGTAAGGTTGCCCCAAGGCAGGTAATAATCATGGGCAGAATAAGCTGGTAATTGTCGGTCATTTCCAGCACCAGCACGATCCCGGTAAGCGGTGCTCTGACCGACGCGGCGAACAGCGCCCCCATACCAGCAATAGCAAACGTCCCGGCTTCCAGATGATAAGCAGGAAACAGCGCGGTGCTGGCCATACCAAAGGCCGTCCCCAGCAGCGTCCCCAGCGCCAGCATCGGAGCAAAAATCCCGCCCGGTGCGCCGGAGCCAAAGCAGAGCAGCGTGGTCGCCACGCGGGCGATAAAGATAAATAACAGCGTACCTACGGTATAGTGACCCGCTGCCGCAATCGGGATCAGCTCGAAGCCGCCGCCTGCCGCTTCCGGCTCGATCACGCCCAGCACGCCGCAAACGCCGCCCAGCACGGCACCAATAATCAGCACTTTTTTCAGTTTGCCACCGTGGAGGCGCTGAAACATATCCTGCGTTTTAAAAATCAGCGCGTTAAATGCCACGCCGACGATGCCGAAAATCATGCCCAACAGCAGGTAAAGCCAGAGCGTATTGACCGGCGCAATGGCAAGTTTACCGACGGCGATCACCGCATGTTCGCCGTTGAATACCCGAAAAACGATGCTCGACATAATAACGCCGATAAACACGGCCTTGATAGAAATCACGCTGTAGCGGAACTGCAAACGCATCTCTTCGATAATAAACAGAATGCCAGCCAGCGGTGCGTTAAAAGCGGCCGAAAGTCCGGCAGCCGCGCCGGTAGCCAGCAAGGAGTGGCGAGCCTCGATGCCTTTCATGCGGAAAATATCCAGTACCATGCGGCCAATGTTGCCGCCCAGCTGCACCGTCGGTCCCTCGCGCCCCAGCACCATTCCTGCGCCAAGCGTGCCCATGCCGCCGATAAATTTTACCGGGATCACCCGCCACCAGCGCACCGGGCGCAGCTCTTCCAGTGCGCCTTCGATTTCCGGAATACCGGAGCCGGAGGCTTCCGGCGCAAACCGGCGCACCAGATAATACCCTACGACGGCCAACAGGGCAGAAAGGATAAAAGCCAGGGGGAAAAGCAGGATCCAGTATTTTTCGACGCTGGCCAGCATGGATAGCCGCCAGTGGGCGATCATATGCACCGCTTTTTCGAACGCGACGCCCATCAGACCAGCCAGCAGGCCAACAATGCCTGCCATAATAAACACCACTACCGGCGTTTTATCTCGTCTTAATAACAGGCGGAGAAAATCACCGCGTCGGGCTGGCACCACGTTTAACTGGTCGGACGAAGAAGTAGTCTGGTGCATATTCCATTCGTTATCAGCTCAGGCGAAGGAGGTATTTTACCCATCCCACCGTAGCTGTCGCGAACAATTGCTTATCCTTTCGTGTCAAAAGCGCCAGCGGCCTTTCAACTCAACCGTCTGTTCCCTTAGAATGACGGGGTTTTTCTTAATGCATCCTCAGGAGCGGCACCATGAGTAAGTCTGAAAATCTGTATGCTCAGGCACAGCAAGTTATTCCCGGCGGCGTCAATTCGCCGGTACGCGCTTTTACCGGCGTTGGCGGCGTACCGCTCTTTATTGAACGCGCTGACGGCGCTTACCTTTACGACGCCGACGGCAAAGCCTATGTCGATTACGTGGGTTCCTGGGGACCGATGGTGTTGGGCCACAATCATCCCGTCATCCGTCACGCGGTTATCGAAGCGGCAGAACGCGGCCTGAGCTTTGGCGCGCCGACTGAGATGGAAGTTAAAATGGCCGAGCTGGTCACCGAACTGGTGCCAACGATGGATATGGTGCGGATGGTGAACTCCGGCACCGAAGCGACAATGAGCGCCATTCGTCTGGCTCGCGGCTTTACCCATCGCGACAAGATCATCAAGTTTGAAGGCTGTTATCACGGCCACGCCGATCACCTGCTGGTCAAAGCCGGTTCAGGCGCGCTGACGCTGGGCCAGCCAAATTCGCCGGGCGTCCCTGCCGATTTTGCCAAACATACCCTGACCTGCACCTATAACGATCTGGATTCCGTGCGCGCCGCTTTCGAACAGTATCCGCATGAAATTGCCTGCATTATTGTCGAGCCGGTTGCCGGTAACATGAACTGCATTCCCCCGTTGCCGGCCTTCCTGCCGGGTCTGCGGGCGCTCTGTGACGAATTTGGCGCGCTGCTGATTATCGATGAAGTGATGACCGGTTTTCGCGTAGCGCTGGCTGGCGCGCAAGCGCATTACGGCGTGGTGCCCGATCTGACCTGCCTGGGCAAAATCATCGGCGGCGGGATGCCGGTCGGCGCGTTTGGTGGCCGTCGTGAAGTCATGGAAGCGCTGGCGCCAACCGGCCCGGTTTATCAGGCGGGCACCCTTTCAGGTAACCCGATTGCCATGGCGGCTGGTTTTGCCTGCCTGACCGAGCTGGCAAAGCCCGGCACGCACGCCACGCTCACTGAGCTCACTACTCAGCTGGCGGAAGGCCTGCTGAAAGCCGCGGCAGAAACGCGCATTCCGCTGGTGGTCAACCACGTCGGCGGCATGTTCGGCCTGTTCTTTACCGATGCAGCGGAAG
>DOOK01000058.1 GCA_003512805.1 Erwinia sp.
TTTAATGACGTCCAGCGTGGCCAGCCAGTCGGGGTCGGTGGCGCCCACGAACCTGACCAGCGGCATCAACAGCATGGAAGCGTCAACGAAATCGCCGTGGCGCGTCGCGACAAAATGCCCTTTTTCTTCATTCCAGAAGTGGGTCCAGATATCTTCCCGGATAGCGTCGCGCGTGCGCAGCCAGCGCTCATACGGAAACGACAGCGAACGCTTCTGGCCCAGTCGTATCGCCCGATCCATCGCCACCCAACACATCAGGCGCGAATGCAGAAAATGCTCCGGTTCGCCGCGCATTTCCCAGATACCGGCATCGGGCTTGTTCCAGTTTTCGCTGACGTGATCGATCATTTTACTGACGTGCAGCCAGCCGCGATGTGAGATTGCCTCACCGTATTTGTTAGCCAGATAAACCGCGTCCATCAGTTCGCCATAGATATCCAGCTGGGTCTGATTCCAGGCGTCGTTGCCGATGCGTACCGGTGTCGAGTTGGCATAGCCTGACAGGTTAAGCAGTTCGCTTTCGTGCAGCTCGGTACCGCTGTCGATGCGGTACATCACCTGAAGCTTTTCGACATCGTGGTGGCTGTTTTCCACGCAGCGTCCCACCCAATGGGTAAAATGACGAGCCTCATCAACGTAGCCCAGCCGCATCAGCGCATACATGCTGAAAGAGGCATCGCGCAGCCACGAGGCACGATAGTCCCAGTTGCGTTCGCCGCCCAGCTCTTCCGGCAGGCCGAACGTAGCCGCGGCGGCAATAGAGCCATGCTTCCAGGAGGTCAGCAGTTTCAGGGTCAGGGCTGAACGGGTGACCATTTCCTGCCAGCGGCCGCGGTAGGTGCTTTTCGCACTCCATTCACGCCAGTAACGCAGCGTATCCTGAAAGCAGAGGGTTGTTTTTTCCTCATCTACCTTTTCGTCATCCGCGCCACCCAATACAAACTCACGGTGTTCGCCAGCTTTTAAGGTAAATGTGGCTGTCGCTGTATTGCGCGCCAGCTGGAAGTCGGCTTTCCCGCTCAGCCGCAGCGTAGGCTGATTTTCCGCACTGAACAGCACGTCGCCCTGATCCAGGCTGGCAATAGTATCGGCACGTGCATAATCATGAACGGGCGCGCAGCGCAGCGTAAATGTCGCTTCGCCATGGATAACTTTAACCCGTCGGATCAGGCGAGGCTCCCGATCTTCCTGCTGGCAGAGCGGCATATAGTCGGTGATCTCCGCCACGCCTTTACGATCCAGCCAGCGCGTTTGCAGAATGGTGGTGTCGGGCAGATAAAGCTGCTGGTGGCGTGCCTCCGGCCAGTCAGGCTCAATGCTGAAAAGGCCCGCTTCATCGCCGTCCAGCAGGGCGGTAAAGACGGAAGGACTGTCCAGATTCGGCCAGCAAAAGTAGTCGATTGCGCCATCGTTGGCGACTAAAGCACACGTGCGTAAATCGCCAATAACGCCATGATCTTCAATCTTTCTTTTTATCTTACTCATACCCTTTCCTCGGGAGGCCGATTGTTTTTTAACTATAGTCAGGGGCAGGCCGGGCAGATGTCAGGAAGCGCAAGCAAGTGTAAACGCCACTGAATTACCCTCATCTATACTTAGCTGTTTGACCACGAGCGAGGAAAACCCATGAGTAAAGCAGAGCATAAAGTTGCCGTTGTAACCGCATCCGATTCCGGGATAGGCAAGGCCAGCGCGATTATGTTGGCAGAGCAGGGGTACGATATCGGCATTACCTGGCGCTCGGATGAAAAAGGCGCACAGGATACGGCGAAGCAGGTACGCGAACGGGGCAGAAGAGCGGAGATCCAGCACCTTGACCTGGCCGATCCACAGGAAGGAGGCCGCGCGCTGGAAGCGTTGATCGGCAAATTTGGCCGTATTGACGCGCTGATTAATAACGCCGGCACCAACGAGAAATCCCCTTTTCTGGAAACCTCTTTCGAATCGTGGCGGAAAGTTTTTACCGTGGATGTGGACGGGGCTTTTATTTGTGGGCAGATTGCCGCGCGCCATATGGTCGCGCAGGGCGAAGGTGGCAGGATTGTTAACATCACTTCGGTACATGAGCACACGCCGCTGCCGGATTGCACGGCCTACACGGCGGCCAAACATGCGCTGGGCGGTCTGACCAAATCGATGGCGCTGAGCCTGATGCCGCATCAGATCCTGGTCAATTCGGTCGCGCCCGGCGCTATCGCCACGCCAATGAACAACATGAGCGATAATGACGCTCACAACGTGTCGATCCCTGAAATCCCGGCAGGCAGACCAGGCGATCCGCGCGAAATAGCCAGCATGGTGGCCTGGCTCTGTTCCGAATGGGCAAGCTACACCACAGGCCAGTCTTTTGTGATAGACGGCGGCTTCACGCTGGCAAACCCACAGTTTTTTATGCAGAAGTAGTTGTCAGCCAGGGCGAAGCGCCGACTTCGCCTTTTTTATTTGCCGGGGTTACTCTTCATCCGGCTGACGTGCGGCGCGGCGCTTAAACCAAATTCTTACCCCCCAGACCAGCGCCACAATCAGCACGATCCAGAAAATTTGCTTGAGGTGACGATCCAGCGTGTGCAGCCACGGTGCGATAACCTGACCACCGATATAGCCCAGCGAAACGAAAATCAGTGCCCACAGCACGGCACCAATCACGTTCAGCAACATAAATTTTTGTGGTTTAAGCTGGCTGGAACCGATGATAATCGGGCCAACAATCCTCAGGCCGTACATAAAGCGTACGCCAATCACAAACAGCACCGGCCGCTTACGGATTAGCGAGTTGGCTTTCTTAATCTGCTTCTGGTGTTTTTTAAACTTTTTAAGGATGGTCGCACCGTAATAACGGCCAAGGAAAAACAGCGCGGTATCGCCCAGAATGCCGCCTGCCATCGCTACCAGCACCACCAGGCCATAATGCAGCAGGCCTTCATGCGCCGCCACGCCGCCCAACAGCGTGAAGGTTTCCCCTTCGGCAATACAGCCTAAAAACAGCGCCACGTAACCGTACTGTTCGATCAGGTGATTAATATCCATTTGCGTTTGCTCCTGCGGTTAATGCGCTCAAAGCTTTTAGTCTAAACGCTGAGGGCCAAAGCGGGACAAAAGTTGCCAGAAAATGCACTTTTTTTCGTAACAAACAGAATCGCTTAGCATCGGGTGGTGGCGTTTAAAAAATAAACAGTTTGCGATCGCTTATACTTTACGTGACCCGCCATTCCGCTGCGGCTTCTCAAAGATTAAGGGGTGAAGATATGAACCACGTATGGGGACTTCTTGCGCATCCTGACCGTGAAATGCGCGATATTCGGCAAGAGAACGAAACCGTTTCGCATCACTATACGCACCATGTTTTATTGATGGCGCTGATTCCGGTGATCTGTGCCTTTATCGGGACGACCCGCTTAGGCTGGGATTTTGGCGCACAGCGTACCATTCAGCTGACGCTGGTTACCGCTTTTATGCTCGCCATTGTTTTTTACGGCCTGATTTTAGGCGGGGTCGCGGTGATGGGGAGGGTGATTCATTGGATGGCACGCAACTATCCTCAGCGCCCCAGCCTGCAACGTTGTACCGTCTTTGCCGGCTATGTTGCTACGCCGCTCTTTATCAGCGGTCTGGTCGCACTTTATCCACTGGTCTGGTTATGCCTTTTTGTCGGCACGCTGGCACTGGCCTATACCGGCTATCTCTTGTACTCCGGCCTTCCTATGTTTTTCAATATCGTCCGGGAATAAAGGCTGCGCTT
>DOOK01000057.1 GCA_003512805.1 Erwinia sp.
AAGCCGCCTTCCTGTCATCAACAGCGTCGTGGACAGGCTCTGCCAGGGACAGAAAGTAAAAAACCCGCCGAAGCGGGTTTATCACTGTAAATGGTGAAGCTGACCGGTAAGCCGCCTTCCTGTCATCAACAGCGTCGTGGACAGGCTCTGCCAGGGGCAGGAAGTAAAAAACCCGCCGATGCGGGTTTATCACTGAAAATGGTGAAGCTGGCCGGTAAGCCGCCTTCCTGTCATCAAAAGCGTCGTGGACAGGCTCTGCCAGGGGCAGAAAGTAAAAAACCCGCCGAAGCGGGTTTATCACTGAAAATGGTGAAGCTGACCGGTAAGCCGGGTTCTGTCGTGGACAGTCATTCATCTAGGCCAGCAATCGCTCACTGGCTCAAGCAGCCTACCCGGGTTCAGTACGGGCCGTACCTTGTGAACCCCTATTTGGCCTTGCTCCGGGTGGAGTTTACCGTGCCACGAACTGTTGCCAGCCGCGCGGTGCGCTCTTACCGCACCCTTTCACCCTTACCTGATCCCACAAGTGGGCCATCGGCGGTTTGCTCTCTGTTGCACTGGTCGTGGGCTTGCGCCCCCCAGGCGTTACCTGGCACCCTGCCCTATGGAGCCCGGACTTTCCTCCCCTTTATCTGTCTCCCCCGAAGGAGGACGGCAATAAAGCGGCGACTGTCTGGTCAGCTTCGGCGCGGATAATAGGGCATTCCGCGCGATTTGTCACCCTTCTTGCTGCTCAAGCGCATACTTATAGAGCGCATTCTTTTTTACGCCGTGAATATCAGCGGTCAGCGCGGCGGCTTTTTTCAACGGCAGCTCCTGCTGCAACAGCGAGAGCGTACGCAGCGCTTCCGGCGGTAGCGCGTCTTCGACGGCCTGATAGCCTTCGACAATCAGCACCATTTCGCCTTTGCGACGATTTTCATCTTCCTTAACCCAGGCCAGCAGCTCACCCACCGGCGCGCCATGAATCGATTCCCAGGTTTTGGTAATTTCCCGCGCCAGCACCACATACCGCTCGCTTCCCCACACGCTGACCATATCCTGTAAACTCTCCAGCAGGCGGTGAGTGGATTCATAAAAAATTAGCGTGCGGGATTCCTGCTCCAGCGCGCGCAGCGTGTCACAACGGCCTTTACTTTTTGCCGGCAGAAACCCTTCGTAACAGAATCGATCGGACGGCAATCCCGCCGCGCTTAATGCTGTAATCGCCGCACAGGCTCCAGGCAAAGGCACAACGTTCACGCCCGCTTCGCGACAAAGACGAACCAGATGATAGCCAGGATCGTTAATCAACGGCGTGCCGGCATCAGAAACCAGCGCTATGCTTTGCCCGTCCTGAAGCTTTGCCAACAGCGTTTCCGCCTTCTGTTGTTCGTTGTGATCGTGTAATGCGAACAGGCGCGCATTGATGGCGAAATGTTGTAGCAACAGCCCGGTATGACGTGTATCTTCCGCTGCGATCAGATCGACGCTTGAAAGCACCGAGAGCGCACGCTGGGTAATATCGCCCAGGTTACCAATCGGTGTGGGAACGATGTAGAGCGTGCTGGCCGAAATCTCTTCGCGTTGTTTCATTGTTTGATCCGAATTGCCGATTCAATATTGGGTATCTTGAAAAAAACATAACTGGATACAGTATGCTTCCTTCGAAAGTCATTCATAACAAAGCAGGACGCTGCGTGCCTCTGCTGCTGGCGGCCCTGATTTTTGCCGGTTGTTCCGGCCAGGGTCCACAAGCCCCGACGGTCAACGTGCAGGGCACTGCGACAGGCACTTCCGACTCTTATTTGCAGCAAATGCAGCAAAGTTCAGATGATAACAAGGTTGACTGGCAATTACTCGCGATCCGGGCGCTGCTGAACGAAGGAAAAATTCCTCAGGCCAGCGACCAGCTCGCCAGCCTGCCGCAGCAGCTCAATGATGTACAGCGCCAGGAGTCGCTCCTGCTACAGGCACAGCTAAAAGTGATGCAGCAGGACGCAGGCGGTGCGGCGAAGCTTTTGCAGCAGATTGATGCCGCCTCGTTGTCGAAAGAGCAGCAGGCCCGTTACTATCAGCTGCAAATTGCCGGTAGCCAGGGGCTGGCGTTGCTGCGTGCTTATATTGCGCAGGAACCGCTGCTAACCTCTCCGGCAGATAAGCAGAAGAACATTGATGCCACCTGGCAGGCGCTGAACCAGATGACGCCAGAACAGACGAACAGCATGGTGATTAACGCCGATGAGAACACGCTGCAAGGCTGGCTGGATCTGCTCAACGTTTATAAGGCTAACGTCAGCGATCCCGCCATGCTGAAGGCGGGCATCAGCGACTGGCAGACGCGCTATCCTAACAACCCGGCGGCAAAAATGTTGCCGACAGCGTTAAGCCAGGTGCAGAATTTCCAACAGTCTTCGACCGGTAAAATTGCGCTACTGCTGCCGTTAAGCGGCCAGGCACAGATTTTTGCTAAAGCCATCCAGAAGGGATTTGACGACGCCCGTAATGGCGCGCTGGCTCAACCGGCTGCGCAACCGCAGGAACCGGCAACGGCGCCAGCCAGTGCTGCGCCGGCTAATGCCGCCGCGCCAGCGGCCAACGGTACCGCTGCGCCAAACAGCAGTGCCGTGGCTCAGCCCGCCGCGCAAAACAGCAATACTGCCGCTCAGCCTGCTGCGCCAAACAGCAATACCGCGGCTCAATCTGCCGCGCCAAACAGCAATACTGCCGCTCA
>DOOK01000412.1:0-613 GCA_003512805.1 Erwinia sp.
CCAACCCCATGACCAGCGAATCCACCAGCGTCAGCACGCCTTCTCCGGCAGCAAATACCACGCGATCCACATCATTGGTGGCGCGGGCGATCAGATCGCCGGTACGGTGACGCAGATAAAACTCGGGATGCTGGCGACTGAGCTGCCGATAGAAATCCTGGCGAAGCTCGACGGCCAGCTGATAGGAGGCGCCGAAAAGCAATACCCGCCAAACGTAGCGCAGCAGGTAGACCACAATAGCCGTGATCAGCATGACGCCCACCCACATCAGCAGGCGCGAAGCGCTCATTTGCTGATGGGAAACGCCGTCCACAATGGTGCCGACAAGCTTCGGCGGCAGTAGCTGTAACAACGCAATGATAATCAGCAGAAAAACCGCGCCAAGGTAGCGGCGCCATTCACGCATAAAGTACCAGCTCAACTGGCTGAAAAGTCGCACAATAAACGTCCTGGTCAGGTTTGGGCGAGCGCTTTAGCAGCGGCAGCGCCAGGGTGTATTTATTTCTGTGGGCCGCCTCCACCCGTGCAACCCGGCCGCGAATATAGCCTTCCTGTTCCAGCCATTTCAAGCATTTCTGCCCTGGCATCCTCATGAAGGGCCACCATCCGTGAG